>NZ_JBKBOV010000023.1:0-74500 GCF_046293535.1 Massilia sp.
GCCGCCACCAGTTGTGCCCGCTGCTGCCGGGTAAGTAGCGGCAAGCTGCGCAGCAGTCGGGTAAAACCTGTCGGACGCACGGATCCTCCTGGCGATGCGATCCAGGTTGGACATCCACTCAGCTCGACAGTTCAGTTTCTACATCTAGCGCGAACAGCGCCAAATAATACGAACGTTCTTTTAGTTGATGTATAGTTAAACGGTTCAGCCAGCCGGAGCTGGCCACTTACGAGGAGAAGGAAGAGACATGAGCGCCGACTACACCGTCCAGGGCAAGGTTGCCGTAGTAAGCCTGAATAATCCGCCGGTCAACGGCCTGGGCCTGGAGACCCGCAGCGCCGCCGTCGCGGCGATCGAGCGCGCCGAAGCCGACCCGGCCATCGAGGCGATCGTCCTCACCGGCGCCGGCAAGGCGTTTTCGGGCGGCGCCGACATCCGCGAATTCAATTCGCCCAAGGCCTTGACCGAGCCCACCCTGCACAGCCTGATCAAGGTGGTGGAAAACTGCAGCAAGCCGGTGGTGGCCGCGATCCACAGCGTCTGCATGGGCGGCGGCCTGGAACTGGCCCTGGGCTGCAACTACCGCGTGGCGCTGCCCGGCGCCCAGATCGCCCTGCCGGAAGTCAAGCTGGGCCTGCTGCCGGGCGCCGGCGGCACCCAGCGCCTGCCGCGCGTGCTGGGCCTGGAGATGGCGCTGGACATGGTGGTCACGGGCACCCCGGTGGCGTCCGAAAAACTGGCCAGCACCGCGCTGTTCGACCAGGTGTTCCCGGCCGGCACCGATCTGCTCCCCGCCGCCGTGGCCTTCGCGGAGAAGATCGCGGACCTGCGCCCCCTGCCGAAGGTGCGCGAGCGCCAGGTCGACCATCCCCACCCCGAAGCCTTCCTGCAGGCCGCGCGCGAGAAGGTCAAGGCGATGGCCGGGCCGTTCCCGGCGCCCCTGGCCTGCGTCGAGACCGTCGCCGCCTCGGTCGGCAAACCCTTCGAGGAAGGCTTGACATTCGAGCGCGAGTGCTTCCTGCAGCTGATGCAGACGCCCGAGTCGAAGGCCCTGCGCCACGCTTTCATGGCCGAGCGCGCGGCCAGCAAGGTGCCGGACGTGCCGGCCGACACCCCTGTGCGGACGATCGCGCGCGCGGCCGTGGTCGGCGCCGGCACCATGGGCGGCGGCATCGCGATGAACTTCGCCAATGCCGGCATCCCCGTGACCATCCTGGAGACCAGCCGGGAAGCGCTGGACAAGGGCTTGGCGACGATCCGCAAGAACTACGAGAACACGGTCAGGAAGGGCAAGCTGACCCAGGAGAAGTGCGAGCAGCGTATCGGACTGATCGAGGGCACCCTGTCCTACGCCGACATCGCCGCGGCCGACATCGTGATCGAAGCCGTGTTCGAGGACATGGGCGTGAAGGAAGCGGTGTTCCGCCAGCTCGACGCGCACATGAAGCCGGGCGCGATCCTGGCCTCGAACACCTCGACCCTGGACCTGGACCGCATCGCCGCTTCTACCTCCCGCCCGCAGGACGTGATCGGCCTGCACTTCTTTAGCCCGGCCAACGTCATGAAGCTGCTGGAGATCGTGCGCGGCAAGCAGACCGGCAAGGACGTGCTGGCCACCTGCCTGGCCCTGTCGAAGAAGATCAGGAAGCTAGGGGTGGTCTCGGGCGTGTGCGACGGCTTCATCGGCAACCGCATGCTGGAGCAGTACCTGCGCCAGGCCTACTTCCTGCTCGAGGAAGGCGCGCTGCCGGAGCAGGTCGATGGCGCGATCGAGCGCTTCGGCTTCGCGATGGGGCCGTTCCGCATGAGCGACCTGGCCGGCAACGATGTCGGCTGGTACATCCGCAAGCGCCGCGCCGTCGAGTCGCCGCAACTGGTGTACTCGAAGACCGCCGACCTGCTGTGCGAGCAGGGCCGCTTCGGCCAGAAGACCGGGGCCGGCTGGTACGACTACCGGGCGGGCGAGCGCAAGGCGCATCCGTCCCAGGCCGTGAACGACCTGATCGTGCAGCAGTCGCGCGAGCTCGGCGTGGAGCGGCGCGACATCGCGGACAGCGAGATCGTCGAGCGCCTGGTGTATGCGCTGGTGAACGAAGGCGCGAAGATCCTGGAAGAGGGCATCGCCCTGCGCGCCTCGGACATCGACATGGTCTACCTGAGCGGCTACGGCTTCCCGCTGCACCGCGGCGGCCCGATGTTCTACGCCGACAGCGTCGGCCTGCCCCAGGTGCTGGAGGCGATCCGCAAGTACGCGGGCGGACGCCACGGCGAGGCCTGGACGCCGGCGCCGCTGCTCGAGCGCCTGGCGGCCGAAGGCAAGGGCTTCAAGGGGTGAGCGCGCGATGAAACGACAGTCGCTCGCCATCGGCGCCGGCATCGCCGTCGCCGCATTCGCTGTCGCCACCTGGGCCAGTCCGCACTGGCAGCTGTACCGCATGTTCTCGGCGGTCGAGGCGCGCGACGCCGCGGCCCTGTCGCGCTACGTCGACTATCCGGCACTGCGCGAGAGCGTCAAGCGCCAGGTGATGCAGCGCCTGGGCGCGGACGGCGGGCCTGAGGCCGCGGGTGCGAACCCGTTCGCCTCTTTCGGCAGGGCGATGGCGCTGGCGGTGATCGATCCCGTGGTCGATGCCGCGGTCTCGCCGGCCGGCGTGGCGGCGATGCTGGAGGCCGGCGACATCCGCGTCCAGCCCGAACCGCAAGCAGCGCCGCCGTCGGGCGACGCGCCGCGCGAAAAACTGAACTACGGCCTGTCCTACCGCAACTGGAACCAGGTGCTGGTCGAACGGGCCGATGGCGGTGGCCTCGCCTTCGTGCTGGAGCGCCACGGGCTGTGGCGCTGGAAGCTGGCGGGGGTTGAGCTGCGCGAAGAGTGATCGTGAAGATTGGTGAGTTTATCCGCCCGCCACGGTGCTAGGATCGATGCCGTTTCCAGCGAGCGGAGGGCGCAATGAAAGATGTGATGATGACCGGCCTTGGCCGCAGGTGGTGGTTCGTCGGACTGCTGAGCGGCCTCAGCGCCTTCCTGACACTGCCCCTGCTGCACGCGGCGGGGGTGGGCTCCCCGCAGAATTGGGCCCAGTGGCTGGTGCACTTCTTTTGCTTCTTCACCGTCTGGCGCTGCTTGAACTTCATCGGCTGGTTCGCCGTGCTGCTGATCGCCCCGGGCAGCAAGCTGCTGGACCCGGTCAAGCGCTAGGCCTCGCGGGCCACAAAAAAAAATGCCGCTGTCGCCAGCGGCATTTTTCATTCGACGATCGATCGATCAGTCGTGCGCGTAAATGTCGTTGTCCTTGGTCTCGCGGACGAACAGGCCGCCGATGACCACGGTGGCCAGCGCGATGACGATCGGATACCACAGGCCGTAGTAGATGTCGCCCTTGAAGGCCACCAGCGCGAAGCTCACGGTCGGCAGCATGCCGCCGAACCAGCCGTTGCCGATGTGGTAGGGCAGGGACATCGAGGTGTAGCGGATCCGGGTCGGGAACATCTCGACCAGCATCGCCGCGATCGGGCCGTAGACCATGGTCACGTAGAGCACCAGGATGAACAGCAGCAGCACCAGCATCGGCTTGTTCATCGCGGCCGGATCGGCCTTGTCCGGATAGCCGGCGGCCTTCAGCGCGCCGTTCACCTGCTTCTTGAGCGCCTCTTCCTGGGTTTTCGAGGCGGCGTCGAAGTTCAGGTTATCCGGCGTCATGACCGCGTTGAAAGACTGGAAGGTGGTGTCGCCGACCTTGACCGAGGCGACCGTGCCGCTTGGTGCTTCCTGGATGTTGTAGCTGACCGAGGCGGCGGTCAGCATGCGGGTTGCGATGTCGCACGAGGACGGGAATTTCTTGGTGCCGGTCGGGTCGACCTGGAAGTGGCAGGTGGCCGGGTCGGCGACCACCACGACCGGCGCGGTCTGGATCGCGCGTTCCAGGGCCGGGTTGCCGTAGTGGGTGATCGCCTTGAAGATCGGGAAATAGGTGGCGGCGGCGATGAGGCAGCCACCGAGGATGATCCACTTGCGGCCGATCTTGTCCGACAGCGCGCCGAAGACGATGAAGAAGGGCGTGGCCAGGGCCAGGGCGATCATGATCAGGATGTTCGCGGTCGGCTCGTCGATCTTCAGAGTCTTGGTCAGGAAGAACAGGGCGTAGAACTGGCCGGTGTACCAGACCACGGCCTGGCCCATGGTCAGGCCGGCCAGGGCCAGGAAGGCGACCTTGGCGTTCTTCGGTTTCAGGAAGGCTTCCGACAGCGGGGCCTTCGAGGTCTTGCCTTCGGCCTTCATCTTGGCGAAGGCCGGCGACTCGTTCATCGACAGGCGGATCCACACCGAGATGCCCAGCAGGACCACCGAGATCAGGAAGGGAATGCGCCAGCCCCAGGCCTGGAACTCTTCCTCGCCCATGGCGGTGCGGGTGCCCAGGATCACGATCAGCGACAGGAACAGGCCGATCGTCGCGGTGGTCTGGATGTAGGCCGTGAACAGGCCGCGCTTGCCGTGCGGCGCGTGTTCGGCCACGTAGGTCGCCGCGCCGCCGTACTCGCCGCCGAGCGCCAGGCCCTGCAGGATGCGCAGCGTCACCAGGATGATCGGGGCCGCGATGCCGATGCTGGCATAGCTGGGCAGCAGGCCGACCAGGAAGGTCGAGGCGCCCATGATCAGGATCGTCACCAGGAAGGTGTACTTGCGGCCGATCATGTCGCCCAGCCGGCCGAACACCAGCGCGCCGAAGGGGCGCACGATGAAGCCGGCCGCGAAGGCCATCAAGGCGAAGATGAAGGTGGTGGTGGGGTCGCCGATGAAGAACTGCTTGGCGATGATGGTAGCGAGCGAACCGTACAGGTAGAAGTCGTACCATTCGAATACCGTGCCGAGGGAAGAAGCGAAAATGACTTTCCGTTCTTCCTTGGTGATCCCGGCGGAGGAAGGTGCAGCTTTCCCTCCGGCGGTCATGCCGGGTGTGATTGCCATGTGTGTCTCCGTATAGGTTTTAGTGTCACCGGAAATGCTGATTGTTTGTCAGCTGTCGCGGAGTGTGTTCCGGTTTCCTTACACGATAATTACTCCAAACTTACACCGAGCTTACAGTCGAGCTGTGCAATTGCAGCAACTCTGCAGTGATTCCCGTGTTGACACTCCGGGGATGCGGATGCTGCGGCGCGCAAGTCGACTTGCCAAATTATTTACGAACGACCGTACTTATCGTGCTATGCTCGATTGCCCCCCATTTTCAGGAAGTACAGCATGATCAAGCACATCGTGATGTGGAAGTTGAAGGATGAAGCCGAAGGCGCGGACAAGACGAGCAATGCGCGCGAGATGAAGCGCCGCCTGGACGAATGCGCCAACATCGTACCGGGCCAGTTGAAGTTCGAGGTGATGCTTGCCCAGCCGGGGCTGGAGGCGACCTACGACGTGGTGCTGTATTCCGAGTTCGCGGACAAGGCGGCGCTCGATGCCTATATCGACCACCCGACCCACAAGGCGGTCGTGCCCTTCATCGGCGCCGTGCGTGAAGGCCGGCAGTGCATGGATTACGAGGTGTAAGCGGGTGTCCGTGCGACGCTGACAACATTGGGTTCCCGCCTTCGCGGGAACGACGTATGGAGCTTGGGTTCCCGCCTTCGCGGGAACGACCTATGGAGCTTGGATTCCCGCCTTCGCGGGAACGACCTATGGAGCTTGGGTTCCCGCCTTCGCGGGAACGACGTAGCTGGCATTGCCGGCTGTAAACCGTCATTCCCGCGCAGGCGGGAATCCAGGTTCCTTTCCGAAGAACGCGGCAGCCAAACGGCCCAGAAAGAACACGGAGACAACGAATGCGCACCACCCAGGAACTCTTCTCCCTCCAGAACAAGACCGCCATCGTCACCGGCGGCTCGCGCGGCCTCGGCCTGCAGATGGCCGAAGCCCTCGGCGAGCAGGGCGCCCGCGTGCTCATTTCCTCGCGCAAGCAGGAAGAGCTCGACGCGGCCGTCGCCCACCTCGCGGAGCGCGGCATCGAGGCCAGCGCCATCGCCGCCGACCTGTCGGACGAAGCGCAAGTACAGAGCTTCGTGCAGGCGGCCATCGCGCGCCTCGGCCACATCGACATCCTGGTCAACAACGCCGGCGCCAGCTGGGGCGCCCCGGCCGAGGACTATCCGCTCGAGGCCTGGGACAAGGTGATGGACCTGAACGTGCGCAGCATCTTCCTGGTGAGCCAGGCGGTCGGCAAGCTGTCCATGATCCCGCGCCGCTACGGGCGTATCATCAGCATCTCGTCGATCGCCGGCCTGGCCGGCAATCCGCCGGGCACCATGCAGACCATCGCCTATAACACGTCCAAGGGCGCGGTCGTGAACTTCACGCGTGCGCTGGCCGGCGAATGGGGCCGCTATGGTATTACCGTGAATTCGATCGCGCCGGGCTTCTTCCCGTCGAAGATGACCAAGGGCGTGCTGGCCGCCTTCGGCGCCGAGAACCTGGCCAAGGACGCGCCCTTGAACCGCCTGGGCGACGACGAGGACCTCAAGGGCGCGGTGGTGCTGTTTGCCTCCGACGCGGGCAAGCACATCACGGGGCAGACGCTGGCCGTCGACGGGGGCGTGTCCGCGGTCTGAGCAACAGCAGGGAAAGGGGAGAACATGAAGGACTTTCGCGGCAAGGTGGCCGTCATCACCGGCGCCGCCAGCGGCCTGGGGCGCGAGTTCGCGCACGTCGCCGCCGGCCTCGGCATGCGGCTGGTGCTGGCCGACGTTCAGCCCAAGGCGCTCGAGCACGCAACCGAGGAGCTGCTGGCAGGAGGCGCCGAGGTGCTGTCGATGGTATGCGACGTCAGCAAGGCCTCGCACGTGCAGGAACTGGCCGATGCGGCCATCGCCCGCTTCCACCAGGTGCACCTGGTGTTCAACAACGCCGGCGTCGGTAGCGGCGGCCTGATCTGGGAAAACTCGGAACAGGACTGGGAGTGGGTGCTCGGGGTGAACCTGATGGGCGTGGTCCACGGCGTGCGCGTGTTCACCCGCGTGATGCTCGAGTGCGCCCAGCGCGATCCGGCCTTCGAAGGCCATATCGTGAACACCGCCTCGATGGCCGGGCTGCTGACGCCGCCGGCGATGGGCGTCTACAACGTGTCCAAGCATGCGGTGGTGGCGCTCACCGAAACCCTGTACCACGACCTCGGGCTGGTCGGGGCGCCGATCCGCGCATCGGTGCTGTGCCCGTATTTCGTGCCGACCGGGATCGCGCACTCCCATCGCAACCGGCCCATCGACCTGGCCAGCCACGAACGCGCCACCGCCAGCCAGGCGGCGGCGCAGATGCTGACCGAGAAGGCGGTCGAGTCGGGCCGGCTGACGGCGGCCGACGTGGCGCGCATCGCCTTCGACGGCATCCGCGAGGAGCGCTTCTACATCTATTCGCACCCGCAGGTGCTCGGCTCGGTCGAGGAGCGCTTCGCGGCGATCGTGCGGGGCGGGCAGCCGGCGGATCCGTACGCGGCGACGCCGCAGATCACCGAGATGCTGCGGGCCGGGGTGAAGGGACGGCGCTAGCCGCGTCTCAAGCGGCCGTGCTGTCCGGCTGCAGCAGGCGCTCGTGCAGTTCCGGCTCGCCCTCGCGGTAGAGCTTGACCACGGTGGACGTGCGGGTGCCGTAGCCCTCCATCTCGATGCACACCGGCGAGAGCATGCGCTCGACCTCGATCGGCATGCCGGTTTCCGGCAGGCGCAGGTCGGGCGCGCGGGTGGTGTCGGCCAGCATTTCGAAATACGCGTCTTCCGGCGCCCCCTGGCACAGCAGGCTGGCGAATTGCGCCTTGGTGCGCAGCACCTTGGGCCAGGGCGCGTCCAGCAGGCCGTTCGAGATGCCGTAGATGCGGCCCGGCTCGAGCGGCTGGCCGTTGCGCGGGTCATCCAGGCCGCGGTTCGAGTACCAGTACAGGGCGTCGCGGTCGCCCAGCACCAGGTTGTAGCCGTTGTAGACGTCGCCGCGCGCGACGATCTCGTCCAGGTAGTCGGCGGCCGACTGGCTGCCGGTGAGGAAGCCGGCCACCAGTTCGCCGCGCGAGGGCGCGTTCTCGCGGCGCTCGGCCGGCCCGCGGATGTTGGTCAGGGCGGCGAAGCGGGGGCCGTTCGCGCCTTGCGTGCTCACCCCCATCCAGCTGCCGCCGCCCTGCAGGTCGCGGCCGGCGATCACGTGCGGGTGCTCGGGCCAGGGAGCGGCCTTGCTTGCCGGCCGGTCGTAGAACTCGTCGCGGTTGGCGCAAGCGATGATGGGCACGCCGGGCAGTACATGCCAGGCAAAGACGATCAGGCACATGTCAGTGCTCCGGTAGGAGGTCGATGAATACTTCGGACCGGCGCGGTCCCTGGATGCTGGCGCCCAGGCCGGCCTCGAGCACGGCCTGTTCGAGGCGCGCGCCGAAGGCCTGGTCGACGCCGGGATAGACTTCCATCCAGGTCTGCAGGCCGTCGCGGCTGTCCGGGCGCCGTTGCAGCAGCGGCTTGCCGGACCCGGCGCGCTCGCCGGCGAGCGCCATCTGCATGGCGCGCACCCGCGGCGCCAGCGAGTCGGCGTCCTCGAGGCGCACCTTGTAGTAGACGTACAGGTCGATCATGCCTTAGAGCTCGAGCGCGTCGAGATGGTAGGGCATCTGCTGGAAGGCGAGGGCCGGACCGCCGGCCGCGCCGTGGCGCACGTCCTCGCCGAGCGCATCGAGCTTGATCTCGACCAGCAGGTCGGCGCCGCCCAGGCCGTTGGCGGCGGCGTTCACCACCATGCCGCAGGGCTGGCCGGGGTCGGCCGTCGAAAACACCTCGTCGCCGGCGCGCGCGGCCGGGTTGGCGACCGTGGCCAGCGCCGTGCGGCGTTTGAGCTTGCCCAGGTACTGGCTGCGGGCGACGATTTCCTGGCCCGGGTAGCAGCCCTTCTTGAAATTCACGCCGCCCAGCAGCTCGAAATTGATCATCTGCGGCACGAACTGCTCCTGGGTGGCCGGCGTCACCTGCGGCACGCCGGCGTGGATCGCGGCCAGCTGCCAGGCCTGGTTGCCGCCCAGGGCTAGCTCGCCCGCGAGGGCGGGCAGCGCGGAACTTGCGTTCTCGACCGTGGTCAGCCACAGGTAGCGCGGGGCGCCGAAGACGTCCGCCAGGCGGATCACGGTGCCGGACGGGCCCTCGGCCTTGCCGTACGGCGCGGCCGGCAGCTCGGCCACGTGGCGCCGCAGCGCGGCCTCGGCCCCGGCGCCCCCCAGGCCCAGCACGGCCGCCAGCGGCGCCTCGAGCGTCGCGTCGCGCAGCTTGGCCTTGGCGCGCAGCACGAACATGCTCAAGCGCTTTTGCAGGGGCGGCTGGATCGCGCGCGGCAGCTGCAGGTACACGGTGTCGGGTTCGGCGCTGCTGCTGCGCCAGGTCAGGAAGGTGGCCTGCAGGCGGCCCTTCGGGGTGCAGTAGCCGGCCAGGCGGGCTTCGCCGCGGCCCAGGTGCTCGACGTCGCTGGTCAGCTGGCTGTGCAGGAAACTGGCGGCGTCGGTGCCTTCGGCGGCGATGATGCCGAGGTCGGTGACCGGGGCGACGAAACCGTCGGCCAGCTCGCTGGCGGCCAGCGGGCGGCCAAAGTCTTCCACCTGCGATGCTTCGTCAATATGGAAGCGGGCGCCGAGCGCGGAAAGGGTATCTGTCCAGTTATGCATAAATCCAGTTAGTATTAGCAATTCATTAGCAATTCAATTGCAAATAAGCTTTATCATTACGGGCTCATTATAAAGATGTCGGCAAAATCGCGCCGAGGGCGGCCAAACTCACGGTCCAGCCAGCGGCGAAAACCACAACAACATATGGCATTCATCAAAAAACTCCTGGTCACCGGCGTCATCGTGTCGGTGGCCGCGGTCGCCGGCTTCTCGTTCTGGGCCAAGAGCCCGCTCGACACCGGCGGCAAGCCCGTCGAATTCAGCATCGCCCCGGGCAGCGGCGTGGCATCGGCCGCCCAGCAGATGGCCAGGGCCGGCGTGCCGGTCAATCCGCAGCTGTTCAATATCCTGGCGCGCGTCACCGGCGAGGCCGGCCGGATCAAGGCCGGGAGCTACGAGCTCAAGCCGGATACCTCGCCGCGCCGCCTATTGAGCCAACTGGTGCGCGGCGAGTTCGCGCAGGAAGCCATCACCATCGTCGAAGGCTGGACCTTCCGCCAGATGCGCGCCGCCATCGCCGCCCACGGACGCCTGCGCCACGACACCGTCAAGCTGTCGGACGAAGAGCTGATGCAGAAGATTTCCAGCGAGTACAAGGCACCGGAAGGGCTGTTCTTCCCCGACACCTACCTGTTCGCCAAGGGCTCGTCGGAACTCGAGATCTACAAGCAGGCCCACCGGGCCATGATGAAGCATCTGCAGACCGCCTGGGAAGGACGCGACCCGAGCCTGCCCTACAAGACCCCTTACGAAGCCTTGACCATGGCCTCGATCATCGAAAAGGAAACCGGGCAGAAGAGCGAGCGCAACATGATCGCCGGCGTGTTCGTGAACCGCCTGCGCACCGGCATGATGCTGCAGACCGATCCGACCGTGATCTACGGCATGGGCGAGCGCTTCGCCGGCGACATCCGCAAGAAGGACCTGCAGACCGACACGCCCTACAATACCTATATGCGGGCCGGCCTGCCGCCGACCCCGATCGCCTTGCCGGGCCTGCAGTCGCTGCATGCGGCGCTGGCGCCGGCCAAGACCGAGGCCCTGTATTTCGTGGCGCGCGGAGACGGCACCAGCCAGTTCTCGGACAACCTGAACGACCACAACCGGGCGGTCAACCAGTACCAGCGGCGGATCAACCAATGACGGCGGTGGAAAAGGCAGGAAAATTCATCACCTTCGAAGGCATCGACGGCGCCGGCAAGTCGACCCATATCGGCTTCGTCGCCGACTTCCTGGCGGCGCGCGGCAAGACGGTGGTGTCCTCGCGCGAGCCGGGCGGCACGCCGCTGGGCGAGAAACTGCGCCAGTTGCTGCTGCACGAGAAGATGCACCTGGAAACCGAGGCGCTGCTGATGTTCGCCAGCCGGCGCGAGCACATCGCGCGGGTGATCGCCCCTGCGCTCGGGCGCGGCGACTGGGTGCTGTCGGACCGTTTCACCGACGCCAGCTTCGCCTACCAGAGCGGCGGGCGCGGGCTGGAGCGCGGCAAGCTGGAAGCGCTGGAGCACTGGGTGCACCCGGCATTGCAGCCGGACCTGACTCTTCTGTTCGACGTGCCGCTGGAGGTGGCGCGCCAGCGCCTGGACGCCACCCGCACGCTCGACAAGTTCGAGCGCGAACAGGCGGACTTTTTCGAGAAGTGCCGCAACGAGTACCTGCGCCGCGCCGCGCAGTTCCCGGAGCGCATCGTGGTGGTCGATTCGACCCGGTCGATCGAGGCCATCCAGCTGCACCTGGCTGAAATTTTGGAGAAATTGTTGTGACGATGTACCCCTGGCAAGGCGCGGCGTGGACGCGCCTGCAGCAGATGCGCGAGCGCCTGCCGCATGCCATCCTGTTCCACGGACCGCTCGGGGTCGGCAAGGCCGACTTCATGGAAAGCTTCGCGCAGGCGCTTCTATGCGAGAACGCGCGCCCCGACGGCCACGCCTGCGGCAACTGCGCCTCCTGCGGCTGGTTCCTGCAGAACAACCACCCCGATTACCGCCGGGTGCGCCCGGAAGCGCTGGAAGACGAGCCGCCCGCGGAAGGAGAAGAAAGCGCCGAGCCCGCCGCTGGCAAGGCGAAGTCGGGCAAGGCCCCCTCGAAAGAGATCAAGATCGAACAGATCCGGGCCCTGGCCGACTTCATGAACATCTCGACCCACCGGCAGGGCCTGC
The DNA here is from genome assembly GCF_046293535.1 of Massilia sp. Taxonomy (NCBI): domain Bacteria; kingdom Pseudomonadati; phylum Pseudomonadota; class Betaproteobacteria; order Burkholderiales; family Oxalobacteraceae; genus Massilia; species Massilia sp. Next base: position 11,828 of record NZ_JBKBOV010000023.1, read on the forward strand.
GGGTGGTGGTGCTGTACCCGGCCGAAAGCCTGAACATGCCGGCCTCGAACGCGCTGCTGAAAACCCTGGAGGAGCCGCCGCCGGGCACGGTGTTCCTGCTCGCCTCGAACAGCCTGGACCGGCTGCTGCCGACCATCCTGTCGCGCTGTCGCAAGTTCGCGCTGCCCATGCCCTCGCACGAGGAAGCGCTGGCCTGGCTGAAGGAGCAGGGCGTGCCCGATGCCGACAGCTGGCTGCGCGAGCAGGGCGGCGCGCCGCTGGCGGCGCTGCAGGAAGCCGAAGCCGGCAGCCGCGAAGAGCTGGAGGCGCTGCTGCACTTCCTGGCCAGGCCCGCCGTCGACGGCGCCCTGCGCACCGCCGAGAAGCTGGCCAAGGCCTCGCTGCCGGCGCTGGTCGCCTGGCAGCAGCGCTGGCTCTATGACGTCTTCTCGGTGAAGCTGTCGGGCCGGATACGTTATTATCCGCGCTACCAGAAGGAACTGGCGGCATTGGCGAGCCGGGTGTCTACCGGCAGCCTGAACCGGGCAATCAAGGCCGCCAGCGAGCGCCGCGCGGTCGCCGACCACCCCTTGTCGGCGAAATTGTTTGTCGAAGATATGTTGCTTGAGTACACTTCGTGCTGCGCATGAAAGGAAGCCGATGACCGCCAACCCCGCAGAGCAGCAGGCAAACCCGGCCCCGCAGTCGCCGCGGCCGTCCGTGCTGTCGCTGGCGATCAAGGAAAAGGCCGCCCTGTACGCGGCCTACATGCCTTTCCTCAAGAACGGCGGCATGTTCGTGCCGACCACCAAGCCCTACAAGATCGGCGACGAGATCTACCTGATCCTGTCGCTGATGGACGACCCCAACAAATACCCGATCGCCGGCAAGGTCGCCTGGATCACCCCGGCGGGTGCGAACAACAACAAGGCGCAGGGCATCGGCGTGCACTTCCCGGCCGACGAAGCCGGACAGCGCGCCAGGTTGCGCATCGAGGAAATCCTGGGCGCGGCGCTGCGCTCGGCGCGCGCCACCCACACTCTCTAGTTCAGTTTTTCTTATCTTTCCCGGCTGTTCATCAGCTGCGCTTAACCTGTCTGCCACCATGCCGTCCTACGTCCACCGCCTCGCCACCCGCGACGACCTGCCCGTCATCGTCGACATCTACAATTCGACCATCGCCTCGCGCGAGGTCACCGCGGACACCGAACCGATCACCGTGCAATCGCGCGAACAATGGTTTGCCGAGCACACGCCCGAGCGCCGTCCGCTGTGGGTGATCCACGCCGCCGACGACAGCAGCGCGCAGCCGGAAGTGCTGGGCTGGCTGTCCTACTCGAACTTCTACGGCCGCCCGGCGTACTCGGGCACGGCCGAGGTGTCGATCTACATCGCGGAACGGGCCCGCGGCCAGGGGCTGGGCCGCTATTGCCTGGAGCTGGCGATGGCGCACGCGCCGCAGGTGAACGTGCACACGCTGCTGGGCTTCATCTTCGGCCACAACGCGCCCAGCCTGGCCCTGTTCGGCAAGTACGGCTTCGAGAAGTGGGCGCATTTCCCGCGCGTGGCCAACCTGGATGGGATCGAGCGCGATTTGATCAGCCTCGGCATGGGGGTCTTATAAGCATCTGGGTATGTTAGCTGTAGCCTCGTCGGCCCGGCGCCGGCGGGTACCAACCGAACTTGGGCCCCGGCCTGCGCCGGGGCGACGGTGGTGCAGAAGCAGTCCGGCATGCGCCGCCTGTCCGACATCGTCCCTCCGGGTACAATACCGGGATGTTCATCGATTCCCACTGCCACATCAATTTCCCGGAGCTGGCTGCCCGGATGCCCGAGATCCTGGCCAAGATGGCCGAGAACAAGGTGACCCACGCGCTGTGCGTCTCGGTCGACCTGCCGGACTTCCCGCAAGTGCTGGCCCTGGCCGAACAGCACCCCCACATCTATGCCTCGGTCGGCGTCCATCCCGACTACGAAGACACCCCCGAACCGACGGTGCGGCAACTGGTCGAGCTGGCGAACCACCCGAAGATCGTCGCCATCGGCGAAACCGGCCTCGACTACTACCGCCTCGGGGGCGACCTCGAATGGCAGCGCGAGCGCTTCCGCACCCACATCCGCGCCTCGCGCGAGACCGGTAAACCCTTGATCATCCATACGCGCGCGGCGTCCGCCGACACCATCCGTCTCATGCAGGAAGAGGGCGCAGGCACGGACGCGGGCGGCGTGGCGGGCGTGATGCACTGCTTTACCGAGTCGCTGGAAGTTGCCCAGGCGGCGATGGCGCAGGGCTTCTACATCTCCTTCTCCGGCATCGTCACCTTCAAGAGCGCCAAGGAGTTGCAGGAGGTGGCGAAAGCCGTGCCGCTCGAGCGCATGCTGATCGAAACCGACTCGCCTTACCTGGCGCCGGTGCCCTACCGCGGCAAGATGAACGAGCCGGGCTATGTCGCCCACGTCGGCGAGTTCATCGCCAACCTCAAGGGGGTCTCCTTGCGCGATGTCGCGGCGCAGACCAGCGAGAATTTCTTTAACCTGTTCAAGACTGCAAAGACCTGACATGACCCGGACCCGCCGCGCCATCCTCTCGAGCTGCCTGCTGGCGGCGCTACTGCACGGCGGCATGGCCGCAGGATCGGCACAAGCCGCGACGCCCGGGCAACTCGCCAGCTTCTTCCGCGCGGTGCAGGTCGATAACGTGTCCGCGGTCAAGGAGATGACCGGCAGGCTGGTGAATCCCAACGAGATCAACCCGGTCGGCGGCGAGCCGGCCCTGGTGCTGGCCGTGCGCGAGGGTTCGATGCGCGTGTTCGACGCCTTGCTGCTTCAGCCCGGCATCGACCTCGAAGCCCAGGCGATGAACGGCAATACGGCCCTGATGATGGCGGCCTTCAAGAACAACCGGCGCGCCGCCGAAGCCCTGCTGGCCAAGGGCGCCCGGGTGAACCGCGCCGGCTGGACGCCGCTGCACTATGCCGCCGCCGGCGGCGCCGAGGACATCGCGCGCCTGCTCATCCATCGCAAGGCGAAGCTGGACGCACTGTCGCCGAAAGAGAGCGGCGCCTACACGCCCCTGATGATGGCGGCGCGCGAAGCCCAGCCGGGCATGGTGCGCCTGCTGCTGGAGGCCGGGGCCAATCCTGCGCTGAAGAATACCGAGGGCCTGACGGCAACCCAGATCGCCGAGCGCGCCGGCCAGAGCGGCATTGCCGCGGCGATTTCCAGCTTCAAGCGATAAGTTTTTACATTTCCGCTGGGAACTAGGCGGTAAACACCCCCTAGCTCGGCGCATGGCGCGCCCGCTTCCTTGGCCATAATGCCTTCACGGACAATGACCATGAAGGAAGACGGGCCAACCATGCTGAACGAACGCGAAATCGAGAGCTGCTACCTGGGGCAGTTCATTCCAGTGCACTACCATCACAACATGCTGATGGACCAGAACCGGATGCACAGCTTCAAGTCCGCGATCCATTACGCGGTCAAGCCGGGCGCGAAAGTGCTGGAGCTGGGCGGCGGCACGGGCGTCCTGTCCTTCTTCGCCGCCCAGGCGGCCTCGAAGGTCTACTGCGTCGAATTCAATCCCGACATGGTGCGCGAGGCGCGCAAGTTCCTGGCCCTGAACCCGAATGGCCACAAGGTCGAGGTGATCCATGCCGACGCCTTCGACTACCTGCCGCCCGAGCCGGTCGATGTCGTCATCTGCGAGATGATCCACGTCGCCATGCTGCGCGAGAAGCAGGTCGAGGTCATCGAATCCTTCAAGCGCCGCTACCTGGCCAAGTTCGGCGGCCCGCTGCCGGTGTTCCTGCCCGAGGCGGTCATCATGGCGGCCCAGCCGATCGAGCAGGAATACGATTTCGAGGGCTTCCACGCGCCGATCGTGCAGTTCCAGGAAACCGGCGTGGTCTATCCCGGCACCGTCGAGCTGGGCCAGCCGGCCGTCTACAGCCTGATCGACTTCAGCCAACCGGTCGACAATGTGTTCGCCTGGGAAGGCGGCATCCTGATGGAGCGCGCCGGCCTGCTGAACGCCATGCGCTTCATCACCAAGAACGTGCTGGCCATCGTGCAGGAAGAATCGAACACCATCGACTGGCTGAACCACTACATGACCCTGCCGCTGGCCCAGCCGCTCAGGGTGGAAGCGGGCGACCTGGTGCACGTGGCCTTCCAGTACCGGGCCGGCGGCTCGATTCCCTCGCTGCAGGCCGCGCTGCGCGCCCAGGTGGTGAACCAGCGCGTGAGCGAGCAGGTGGCGGCCTACGCCTGAGTGCTGCGCGGGGCCGGCCGGCGCAAGCCAGGCCCGCGGCCCAGCGCGCCATCCACCCGCCGTTTTCATCCATTCACCCCGCGTTTCACCCCGCCTGTCGCAGGCCGCTTGTCCGCCCGCTCGCCCCAGCTTATGCTTGTTCCGCCTCGTCAGACTTGCCGCCGGCAGGGATGACTTACCAAAGGAGCGAGAACAATGTTAGGTTTCCTGCTATGGTTGCTGCTGCTGTTCCTGTGCTGGCCCATCGCCCTGCTGGCCCTGGTGCTGTACCCGCTGGTATGGCTCCTCTTGCTGCCGTTCCGGTTGCTCGGCGTTGGGGTCGAGGCCGTGTTCGAGTTGCTGCGCGCCATCGTGATGCTGCCGGCGCGCATCCTCGGGGCCTCGCCCGGCCGTTGAGCATGCGGCGTGCGCCGCGCGGCTGAGTGTGGGTCAATTAACAGACGACAGCGTTGTGATCTTCTACTGTGGAAGTGCCCGCTTTCATCGGGAAAGCGGGCTTTGACTTTGAGGAAACGACTATGCGCCTGGATATTTACCGCCGACCAGATACCGACGGCAAACTGTCTTACCTGGCAGTGCCGGAAGCACGCAACATCCCTGAAGAAGCCACCAACACCGACTGGGAAATCGAAGTCCGCGCCATCGAAGTGCCGGACGACGCCGACCAATTGGAAGACTACGACATCGCCAACGTGGCCGGCCAGATCAGCGAAAAGGGGTATGCGATCACCTCGGTCCAGCACTGAGTAGCGTTTCCCGGGTCCGGCCGCGGCCGGGCCCGCGAGCAGCACCGCTCCGGCGCTTCGTTCGAAAGTTGCCGGGGTAACATAGTTTCTCACCATTACGACCCGGCCGCGGGCGCCCGTCCGGCTGTTGTGCTATCCTGCGTCCCTTATCAAGCAAGCCAGCACGGACGGAGGTCGCAATGAAATGGGTAGTGGTCGGTTTTTATGTTCTGTCGATCCTGCACATCCACTTCCGTGGACGGGTGCGCCTGCCTTTCCGCCGCCAGATCTTCGACCACTCGTCGTTCATGGCGCCGATTAACATCTTCATGCACAAGTTCTCGCGGGTTCCGAGCACGCCCTTCATTCCGGTGAGCGAGTTCCCGGAACTGGCGCGGCTGCAGGAAAACTGGCCGGTCATCCGCGCCGAGGCGGAGAACCTGCTGGCGCTCAAGAAGATCAAGGCGGCCGAGCAGAACGACGACGCCGGCTTCAATTCCTTCTTCAAGAACGGCTGGAAGCGCTTCTACCTGAAGTGGTACGACGCCAGCCACCCGTCGGCCGAGCGCTTGTGCCCGCAGACCTATGCGCTGCTGCAGTCCATTCCTTCGGTCAAGGCGGCGATGTTCGCCGAGCTGCCGCCGGGCGGCAAGCTCAATCCGCACCGCGACCCCTTCGCCGGCTCGATGCGCTACCACCTGGGCCTGGCCACGCCCAACGACGACCGCTGCTTCATCGAAGTCGACGGCGAGCGCCACAGCTGGCGCGACGGCCAGGGCGTGGTCTTCGACGAAACCTACATCCACTGGGCCATCAACGGCAGCGAGAGCGACCGCGTCATCCTGTTCTGCGACGTCGAGCGCCCGATGCGCTACCGCTGGATGAGCGCCTTCAACCGCTGGTTCGGCCGCACCGTCATGACCGCCGCCGCTTCTCCCAACGAAACCGGCGACCAGGTCGGCCTGGTGAGCAAGCTTTTCCGCATTTCCTACTACATGGGCCAGTACCGCCGCCGCTTCAAGGCCTGGAACAAGACCGCCTACAACATCACCCGCGTGGCCTTGGTGATCGCGCTGGCCGCCTTCATCTACTGGATCTGACGGGGCCCAGCCTTCCTCCAGGCGGGTGCCGCGCAAATCCCGTTCGCAGCAGAATAGGGTCTTTGCCAATCACCGGATGGAGGAAGGCATGTCGAAAGTCCTGGTTCTGTACTACTCGACCTATGGCCACATCGAGCAGATGGCCAATGCGGTAGCCGAAGGCGCGCGCGCGGCCGGCGCGAGCGTTGTCGTCAAGCGCGTCCCCGAGACGGTGCCGGAAGAGATCGCGAAGAGTGCCCACTTCAAGCTGCAGCAGGACGCGCCGGTCGCGACCGTGGACGAGCTGCCCGACTACGACGCCATCATCATCGGCGCGCCGACCCGCTACGGACGCATGCCCTCGCAGATGGCGGCCTTCCTCGACCAGACCGGCGGCCTGTGGGCGCGCGGCGCCCTGCACGGCAAGGTCGGCGGCGCCTTCACCTCCACCGCCACCCAGCACGGCGGCCAGGAAACGACCCAGTTCTCGATCATCACCAACCTGCTGCACTTCGGCATGATCGTGGTCGGCCTGCCGTACAGCTACGCGCCGCAGATGACGCTCGACGAGATCGTCGGCTGCAGTCCCTACGGTGCCTCGACCATTGCCGGCGGCAAGGGCGAGCGCCAGCCGAGCGAGCTGGAACTGGGCGGCGCGCGCCACCAGGGCGAGCTGATCGCCCGCACCGCCAACAAGCTGTTCGGCTGAAGGCTGGAAGGCTCGCGCGGGCCGGCGCCGGCGCTCGCCCCGGAAGTTTGCTATCGTTGACAGTCCTGCAACCGAATGGACGACCGCCATGAACGATCTCAGCGCTTTCGGCATCACCGCCAAGTGGCCCGCGCAGCACCCGGAGCGCATCCAGCTGTACTCGCTGCCCACGCCGAACGGCGTCAAGGCCTCGATCATGCTCGAGGAAACCGGACTGCCCTACGAGGCGCACAAGGTCAGTTTCGACACCAACGACCAGTTGTCGCCGGCTTTCCTCTCGCTGAACCCGAACAACAAGATCCCGGCCATCCTCGACCCGAACGGGCCGGGCGGCAAGCCCTTGCCCCTGTTCGAGTCCGGCGCGATCCTGCTCTACCTGGCCGAGAAGAGCGGGCGCTTCCTTCCCGCCGATCCGGCGCAGCGCCATGTCGCGATCCAGTGGCTGATGTTCCAGATGGGGGGCATCGGCCCGATGTTCGGCCAGCTCGGCTTCTTCCACAAGTTCGCCGGCCGCGACTATGAGGACAAGCGCCCGCGCGATCGCTACGTGAACGAGTCGAAGCGCCTGCTGGGCGTGCTCGAGGGCCAGCTGGCCAGGCAGCGCTGGGTGGCCGGCGAGGAGTACACGATCGCCGACATCGCGATCTTCCCCTGGGTGAACAACCTGGTCGGTTTCTACGATGCCGGCGAACTGGTGGGCATCCAGGACTTCCCGCACGTGAGCGCGGCGCTCGAGGCCTTCCGCGCGCGCCCGGCCGTGGCCGCCGGCTTGACAATACCGGGCTGAGACGCCCGCTAGCGCCGGCGCCGGCGGCGCAGGACGCCCATCGCCGCCAGCGCCAGACCGAACAGCCACGGGCTGGCCGGTTCAGGCACCTCCGCCGGCGCCGGCTGCTCGATGGTTTGCGGCGGGAGCGGCTCGGGCATCGGCCTGGGCGGCACGGTTTCCGGAGCGGGCAGCAGGGCCGGCGCCGGCACGGGGGCGGACTGCGTGGGCGGCACGGTCGGCCCGGGAACCGTCGGCTGTGCCGGCGTGCCGGGGACGGATACGGGATCGGTGTCCGGTAGCGGGACGGGCAGGGGTGCTTGCCCGCCGGGATCGGCGGCCGGCCTGCCCGGGCGCGTGGAATCGGGTGCCTGGCTCGTTACCGGCTCTGCGGTGGCCGGGGCCGGCGGCGTGCTGCCGCCGGCCGACGGCGCTGGCGCACTGGACGCGCCGCCGCTGCTTCCGCTGCCCGCGTCCGGTTGGCCGTCGGGCGCCGCAGGCTGGTCGGCTTCGGCGGTAGCCGCGCTCGTTTGGCCGCCGCTGGGGCGCGGCCGGCTACCCAGGCTGCTCGACGCGCCCGACAGGCCCAGGGTAGTGAGCGGTGCGATGGCGCCGGCGTTGAACGCGGTGTTGGCGGCGAGGGTGCTGGCCGCGGGGCTGCTTGCGGTGTTGCCGGCTGCGCTGGCGCCGCGCGCCGGGAAGCGCATGGCGGTATGGCGTGGGATACCGCCGTCGGCGCTGGCCGCCACCGGCATGCCGTCCGGCCCCAGGGCGTATTCCTCTCCCTCCGCGAGCTCGACCGCCTGGTCAAGCTCCGCCATGGCGGGCCGGTGGGCCTCCACCGGATACTGCGGCAGCTCGGAGATGCGGTTGGCGCAGCGCGCCCGCATCTCGTTGCGGCCATCGCTGAGCAGGGTCTCGCCCGGCGCCAGCATGACCTTGTGGGCGGTCCAGTACACCTGGTCGCCCTTGCGGTAGGACACGTGCACCGCGCGCGGCTTGGCGACCACGATGTTGCGCGCCCGGGCAGCATCGAAGCTTGCGTAGTGGGCGGCGACCACGCGGTCGGTACGGATGATGCGCTGCAGTTCCGACGCGCCGGTAACGCCGCCCGGCACCACCGAGTACGGGTAGATGCGGCGCACGGCTTGCCCGGCAGGCTCGCTGCCGGCTATCCCGCCCACGGCAGGGGCGGGCATCGAGGGCGTGGGAATGGCGGCGGAAATCGGGTCCGCTTCCCACGTCAGCATGAACACCCCGGCCGCAACCAGCAGGGCGGCAGCCGCCACGGCGGCCAGGCGCTTGCGCTGGCGATCACGGGAAAACAGGCGGCGGCTGTAGGGGTAGCTGCGGTCCATATGGATTAGATATTGAACACAAGTAGGAGTGTTCCTACAAGTTACTTCATTTCTTGTAATAAAGCTAGGTTTCCTCCTCGAAAAAGATGACGATGTTGTAATTTGGGGCGGGCACGTTGCCGACCACGTTTCCACGGTCCCATCGCTACGTGTTTCCACGTAGCGCAGAGCGCGTGTTGACGGGCGGCGGATAGGATAAACTGTCCGCTCAATACCAATTCATCAACAAAGGACGGAGACTATGCGATTATTTTTCGGCAGCGCCGGGGCTTGCACTCTCAAGCTGGCATGCGCAGTGGCGGCTTCGGCAATCTCGTTGGGCGCGATGGCGCAGAACTGGCCCACGTCGACCGTGACGGTGGTGGTGCCATGGCCGCCGGGCGGACCGTCGGACATCGCGGCGCGTCCGCTGGCCAAGGGCCTGACGCAGGGACTGGGCCAATCCTTCGTGATCGACAACCGTGCCGGCGGCGGCGGCAACATCGGCACGGCAGCCGTCACCCGCGCCAAGCCGGACGGTTCGACCCTCCTGATCACCTCGAGCGCACCGATCGTGATCAACCCGAGCCTGTACAAGAACATGAGCTTCGACCCGCTCAAGGACCTGGCGCCGGTCACCAACCTGCTGCGCGTGCCGCTGGTGCTGGTCGCCGGCCCGAACGTGCCGGCCAAGAACCTCAAGGAGCTGATGGCCTTCATCCAGTCGAAGAAGGGCCAGTTCTCGTATGGCTCCTCGGGCAACGGCACGCCCCAGCACCTGACCAGCGAACTGTTCGCCAGCGTGACCAAGCTGCAAATGACCCACGTGCCGTACAAGGGTTCGGCGCCGGCGATCTCCGACTTGCTGGGCGGCCATATCCCGATGATGTTCGACAGCACCATCGCCATCATGCCGCATATTAAGAGCGGCAAGGTCAAGCCGATCGCGATCTCGAGCGCCAAGCGCTCGCCGCTGCTGCCGGACGTGCCGACCTTCGCCGAAGCCGGCCTGCCGCAGATCGAGTCCTACGCCTGGTACGGCATGTTCGCCCCGGCCAAGACCCCGGCCAACGTAGTCGCCAAGATCAACGCCGAGGCGATCAAGGTCATGAAAGGGCCGGAATTCCAGAAGGTGCTGGCCGACACCGGCTCCGACTTCGTGGGCGACACGCCGGCGAATTTCGGCAAGTTCGTGCAGGCCGAGCATGCGCGCTGGAGCAAGGTCGTCAAGGACAGCGGCGCGACGGTCGACTGAACGTCTGCTCTTCCCATGAAAAACGCCGCCTCGGGCAACCGGGCGGCGTCTTTTTTTACCAGTTGGTAAAAATCATGCGCGCGGGCGCTGCTTGTGGAAGACCAGCGGGCTGTAAGGCACGGCCGAGGGCGGCGGCTGCTTGAGGATGTTCTCCTTCATCGCGCCCACCACGTGCATCTCGCAGGGCTTGCAGTCGAAGCGCAGGGTGTAGCGCTCGTTGCCGCTCACCAGGGTCATCGGCTCGGCCTTAACCTGGCCCTGCACGCCCTGGACGCCCTTGGCCTGCTTCGGGCACAGGTTGAACGAGAAGCGCAGGCAGTGCTTGGTGATCATCAGGGACACCTCGCCCGGCTCCTCGTGCGACTCGTAGGCGGCCTCGATCAGCTGCACGCCGTGCTTGTGATAGAAGGCGCGCGCTTTCTCGTTGTAGACGTTGGCCAGGTAGCTCAGCTGCTGTTCCGGATAGACCGCCGGCGGCTCCGCCGCCGCCTTGCGCTGCGGACGTTCCCAGCTCGCCAGGCGCGCCGCCTCGTGGGCGGCGACCGCGTCGCGGCGCAGCGCGTTGATCGCACTGGCGGCCACGAACCAGGGCTGCGATAGCTGCAGCTCGACCGAACCCGCCTCGAACATGGTGTTGCCGAGCTTGGCGAGGCTGGTGCGCAGCGCGCTGTCCGCCTGGGCCGCCTGCTGGGCCGGCTGCAACGCGAGCGCGGCGTCGGTCGCGCTTTCGATGCCGTCCTCGTCGCGGATGCTCAGGCGCAGGCCGCCGGGCCGTTCGGCCAGCAGCAGGTCGACGCGGACCTTGCGCTCGGACGACTTCTTGCTCAGCGCCGATTCCCAGTGGTGGTCGCGGTTGCGGTGAACGATGGTGCCGACCTTCAGGCCGGCCAGGCTCTTGACCACTTCGTTCGGGAACACGCGCCAGCGCTGGCCCTCGGCATCCTCGCCCAGCTTGGTGGCGGTGTTGGCCTGGAGGCCGACCGTCTCGCGCTTGTTCATGTAGTTCAGGCCGTCGCCATTGGCCATCGGCGCATTGGTGGCGAGCTCGATGAAGTCCGGCCCGATGCGGGTGACGGTGCCCAACTCGACGCCGATGTACTTGGGCGAGTCGAAGGCGCCGATGTCGTCCTGGCGGCCGAGCGCGAAGTAGTCGGTATGGCCGCGGTGGAAGTTCTTGTCCACGTCCGGCGTGAACAGCACGCGGGTGTTGCCGCTGGAAGCGCGCGCGTATTCCGGGCGGCGCTCGAGCAGCTCGTCCAGCAGCAGGCGGTAGTGGGCCGTGATGTTCTTCACGTAGCCCATGTCCTTGTAGCGGCCCTCGATCTTGAACGAACGGATGCCGGCGTCGACCAGGGCTTCCAGGTTGCGGCTCTGGTCGTTGTCCTTCATCGACAGCAGGTGCTTTTCATACGCCACCACCCGGCCCTGGCCGTCGCTCAGGGTATAGGGCAGGCGGCAGGCCTGCGAGCAGTCGCCGCGGTTGGCGCTGCGGCCGGTGTCGGCGTGCGAGATGTAGCACTGGCCCGAGAACGCCACGCACAGCGCGCCGTGGACGAAATATTCGAGCGGGGTGTCGACCTGCGCCTTGATCTTCCTGATCTGCTCGACGGTGAGCTCGCGCGCCAGCACCAGCTGCGAGAAGCCGACGTCGCCCAGGAATTTCGCCTTCTCGACGGTGCGGATGTCGCACTGGGTGGAGGCGTGCAGCTGGATCGGCGGCAGGTCCATCTCCAGCAGGCCCATGTCCTGGATGATCAGGGCGTCGACGCCGGCCTCGTACAGTTGCCAGATCTGCTTGCGCGCCAGGTCGAGCTCGCTGTCGTGCATGATCGTGTTCATGGTCACGAAGATGCGGGCGCGGTAGCTGTGGGCGAATTCCACCATGGCGGCGATGTCTTCCAGCGGGTTGCTGGCATTGTGGCGCGCGCCGAAGGCGGGGCCGCCGATGTACACCGCGTCGGCGCCGTGGAGGATGGCCTCGCGGCCGATCTCGGCGGTTTTGGCGGGCGACAGCAGTTCAAGCTGGTGATCAAACAGTGACATGGCGGGAATCCTGGATGCGAAGGGCGAAATTATAGCCAAATCAAGGCCTTAAGTCATGTGGCATCGCGCATGCAGGGCGCGCCCGGCGCTTCAAGGGAAGCCCACCCGGCTGAACAGCGCAGGGTAGTGCCGCACCAGGCCGTCGGCATCGAGCTCGAGTTCCGCCCGGAACTCGCCGATCGGGCCTTCGTACAGGTAGCGGCCCTCGGCCAGCCTGGTATAGGCCTGCTCCATGCGGCGCGGCGCCAGCGCCGGCACCGGGATGTAGACGACCGCGATCCGGGTACGCCGGCGCAGCGCGGCGCCGAGCCGCCGTACCGGCAGGGTGTTGGTGAAGGGCGTGGCGGCAATGTCGACGTCCAGGCAACCGCTCAGCTGGGGCTGGGGTGCGCCGTCGCCGTCGCGCCAATGGCCTCCGCCGTCGCTGGTGAGCACCAGGGAAGCGCCGCCGGCCGCGTGCAGCTCGACCGAGCGCACCCGCCATGCGGTGTCGCAGCAGATCCGGTAGCTGCAGCCGAAGGGCCCGTCGCCGCGATCGCCGACCACGACCCCGTCCGCGACGATGACGTCCTCGCGGAAATCCAGGCTCAGGTGTTCAAGCCCGACGCCGTCGAGCGGCTGCCAGCGGTATGCATGCCCCATGATCGCCTCCGGATCCAGCGGATACGGTAGCACGGGACACGGCAGCCTGCACGCGGGTGGAGCGTCAGTCGTTCCTGGGATAGCGCCGCCGTTCGCCCTTGCGGCGCCGTTCCGGCTCGTCGACAGCGCGCAGCAGGACGTCGCGCGGGATGCGGCAGTTGTCGAGGTAGTCGAGGGCGAAGCGCAGGCCCCGGGTTTCCGCCAGAAAGAAGGCGTACTCGGCAGTTACTGCGGTGTCGTCATCTCGTCGTCGTTGCGGCATGATGTGCTCTCTGCGGGAACGGCGGCACCCTTGCCGCGCGAACCTGCTGCGTTCTGTCGGCGGAGAAAACATTCTCCGCCTGGCCGGCGCCCCCGATATCGCGCCGACTTGTTGTCAATAATACATTCACCGCCCCTGCGCACGGTGTTGAATATGTTAACGTTTGTTACATCACAACGAATGTCTTGCGTTTCCGGTTGACCGGCACGGGAGAAAGCGGCAAATCTTACTGGCGCAGGACGCGGCGGATCGTGTTCGCCAGGTCTTCGGCCGAGAACTTGGCCACATAGGCGTCGGCCCCCACGTTCTTGACGTGCTCTTCGTTGGTGGTGCCCGACAGCGACGAATGGATGATCACCGGCAGGTTGGCGAAGCGGCCGCTCTTCTTGATGCTGCGGGTGAGCGTGAAGCCGTCCATTTCCGGCATCTCGAGGTCGGTCAGCACCAGGGCCACCTTGTCGTGCACGCTCTTGCCCTCGGCTTCGGCGCTGCTGGCGATGCTGCCCAGCTGTTCCCAGGCTTCCTTGCCGCTCTTGGCCATGATGAAGGGTAGGCCCATGGCCTCCAGGCCCTGCTCGATGAGCGCGCGCGCCACCACCGAATCGTCCGCGGCCAGTACCACCGACCCGGGCCGGATCTGGATTCTGGCGCCGACCGCCTGCTGGCTGATCTCGGGCCCGGCATCCGGATTCATGTTGCGCAGGATGGTTTCGACGTCCAGCACCTGGGCCAGGCGACTCGGCTGGCCGTTTTCTTCCGGCAGGCGGGCGATGCTGGTGACCATGCCGCTGCCGGCGGCGTGCTCGGCCGACATCACCTGGTTCCAGTCCAGGCGCACGATCTCCTCGACGCTCTCGACCGCGAAAGCCTGGGTGGTGCGGGCGAACTCGGTCACCAGCATGATGTTCAGGCCGGTCTTCGGCTTGACCCCGGCGATCGCCGGCAGGTCCAGCACCTGGATGATCTGGCCGCGCAGGTTGACCACGCCCAGCACGTGCGGCATGGAGCCGGCCACGGCGGTGATCTCGGGCATCGCCACGATCTCACGGATCTTGAATACGTTGATGCCGAACAGTTCGCTGCGCTCACCGTTTTCGTCGCCGCCGAGGCGGAACAGGAGGAGCTCGAACTTATTGGTGCCGGTGAGGTTGCTGCGCTCGTCGACTTCTTGCTGAACCGATTTCATATTCCGCCATGAGAAAATAATGCCAATAGGCAAGCATTTTACGTGGGAAACATCATCCAGCGTAAAGACTGCCGCAAGCCGGGCGTGATTTTTCACATCGGCACAGCGGGAAAACAACACCTTCGACGACGCCTCAGCGCGCCAGCTCGGGCGTGAGGGCAGGCCGGGCAGGGGCGCTGCGGTCCGGCGCCACGAAGGCCAGGCCTTCCTCGAACGAGCGCAGGATCATGTCGACATAGGCTTCCACCAGCGCCCGCTTGGGCAATTGCTCGTCGTAGGGCAGCAGGACGGTGACCATCAGCGCTTCCGGCAGGTCGGCGCGCAACTCGGCCACCGCGGCGCGCCAGGCGTCGAAATTGTCCTGGCGCGGGTAGGTGATGAACACCGTCGATACCAGCTCCGGGGCGCCGCCTTCGGGCCGCTCGAGCGGGCTTCCCACCACCAGGCTGCGCGCGTCGACCTCGCCTTCGCGCAGGGCGCGCACCAGCAGTTCGGTAAGGAATTCGTCGCGCTCGGACGGCAGGCCGACGCACAGCACGATCGAACCGGCCGGCACGTCGAGCGATCCCTGCCAGCGTCCGGAGCGTGCTTCGCGCATCTGGCGCAGGTGGGCGCCGATGTTAGCGTCCAGCAGGGCGACCTGCTTGCGGCGTCCGCGCGGGCCGCGATCCGAGGCCGAGGCGACGGTGTCGGCGATGTTGGCGATCACGGCGCGCATGCGCGCCTCCTGCGCCTTGTCGATGGCGCCGGTGCCGAGGTCCGACACCGCCATGCGCAGGCCCGGCAGCAGCACGTGGTCGCAATAGCGCGCGAAGCTGTAGCGGCGCACGTAGGCGCGCGCATCCTTGGTCAGCTCGTCGGCTTCGCCGGCCAGCACGCGCTGGTGGAAGCGCTCGGCGTCCGACATGTTGGGCGCGTCGCCCAGCAAGATGGTGATCGGCGCCAGCGGCCGCACGTGGCGGCCGGCCACCACCAGGCACAGGGTCAGCGGGGTCGACAGCAGCAGGCCGACCGGCCCCCACAGCGCGCCCCAGAACAGCGCCGAGACGACCACGGCCAGCGGCGACAGGCCGGAGCTGTGGCCGTACACCTTGGGCTCGATGAAGTTGGCCAGCACCAGTTCGAACGCCAGGAAGATCGCCATGCAGGTGAGCGCCAGCGACCAGCCGGGGTCGATGGCGGCGACGAACACGGCGATGATGGTGCCCGCCAGCAGCACGCCCAGGTAGGGCACGAAGCGCAGCACGCCGCTCAGCACGCCCCACAGGATGGCATGCGGGATGCCGGCCAGCCACAGCGATACGCCGATCACGACGCCGAAGGTGATGTTCACGATGAACTGGGAGAAGAAGAAGCGCGACACGCCCTGGGCCGCGTCGCCCAGGGTGCGGATGGTGCGGCTGACCTCGGCCTGGCCGGCCAGGCGCACCAGGCGGTCGCGCAGCGAGCCTTGTTCCAGCAGGATGAAGACCAGCAGGATCAGGACCACGCCGGCCTCGCCGATCGGGCCCCAGACCAGGTTGATGACCCGCCCCAGCGTGTCCTTCATGGTGCGCGGCGTGCGCACTTCGACCGGCAGCGGCTGGTTGGGCGTGACCACCAGGTTGCCACGCCGCACCCGCGCCGCCTCGACGGCGGGAACCGGGGCCACCGCGCTCAGCTCGGCCTCGATGCGGCTGATCGGACGCTCGACCAGTTCGCGCACATTGGCCACCTTGGTCTTGATCGCCTTGCGGTACTGCGGCAGGTCGCGCGTGATCGTCACCAGCTGGTCGAACAGGACCGCGCCAATGGCGCCCACGCCGGTCGCGACCAGGGCCACGGACAGCAGCACGGCCGGCATGCGCGCCAGGCCGACCCGCGTCATGCTGCGCACCAGCGGCGCCAGCACCAGGCTGAGGATCAGGGCCAGGGCCAGCGGTTCGAGCACTTCACGGCCGAAATACAGGAGGGCGACGACACAGGTGGCGCTGACGACGGTGCCGGCCGTCAGGCGCAAAGTGGGTGGCAGGACATTCATGCGGGTCGTCGGCGGCTCATGAGGAAGGAAACCGCGTATGTATAAAGCAAAATCGCGGGTTCGCCAAGTGCCTGGCCGGTGCTTTTGTTCACCGTGCGGTGTCGAAGCGCATGCGCGCCCGTGCGCACAGCCTTGCACTGTGCGCGGGGCGCGATGAAAGGGGGCGGCTTTCAGGCCTGCCGAGCGCGCCGCCGCCGTGCCAGGACGAGGACAGCGGTACCGGCGGCAAACATGAAGGCATGCGCCGGTTCCGGCACCGGGGGCGCCATGAAGCCGTCCTGCAGGTGCACCCGCCAGTAATTCCCCGGACAGTTATCGCTGCCGAAGCAATTGTTGAGGTTATTCGCCGGATAGAGTGGGTCGTCGAAGCGGAATCCGTCGGACAACAGGCGGCCGTTGGCGAAATTATTGTAGTTGGTAATGGTCAGCAGGTAGTCGCCCGCTTCCAGGGCTTCGAAAGTCAGGCCGGAGTCAAACCAGCTTTGTCCCGGCATCAGCCCGGAGCGGTCGTCATTCTCGCCGAGCAGCACCCCATCTCGCCACAAGGCGGTGATCGGATCGAAGCGCTCGCCGCCGGCGTACGAATCGGTCCAGACGACCACGCCGGATAGTGGGTTGGCCAGCGTGATCGGGATGCGGACCACCGCGCGCGACGAAGGAATTCTTCCTTCGAAACTCAAGGTCTCGGCGCCGGTGGGAGCGGATATTATGGCAAGAGCGGCCAATGCCGCGGATAATCGTTTCATCACGCCCTCCCGGAACACCATTGCGTTCGACCCGATTCGAGTATAGTCCCGGCGCCGGCGCCGCACGATTGGCGGACCCGGCGATCGCTTTCGGTTTACCAACGGTACAACGCTTTCCCTAACCAAAAGCAATAAGGCAAAACCTCCTGCTGGCGGAACGTTTCCTGCAGGTCCGATCTGGAAGCGGGCCTCGGCGCGGGCAGACCTCCGGGCCCGCCCTGCTTCGCCCGGGCTTGCTTGACATCCGCGAGGCGATTCGTGAACCTTTATCGATTGCCGTCCCGGCCCGCGCCGACGCAAGGCCCGGACGCCGGGCGGCCACGTTTGTCGATGAACGGGAGCGCGATCATGAAGACCATACCGGACGTTTCATCCAGCCTGGCGGCGGCGCTGGCGGCGCTGGCCCTCGGCGGCTGCGCCGCTTCGCAGGGCGGCCCATCCGCCGCCGGCAGCGAGCCGCCCTCCGGGCCGTTCTACGGAATCGACACCGCGACGGGCGGAACCAGCGCCGGCAACGCGACGCGGCATTCCGGCGAGGAAGCGAAGTGCGCCATGGAGAAGGACATGCAGGACATGTCGCCCGAGGAGCGCCGCCGGCACATGGAGACGATGCGCCAGCACTGCAAGTAAGGGCAAATGCGCGGCGGCGCGGGCAGGCAGGGGGGACGGAAGGCTTACTTCGCCTTGCGCGACGACCAGTGCACGTGCACGATCTTCCAGGCGTCGCCCTTCTTCTCGAGCACGACCGTGCCGGTGCCGAAAGCGTGCACGGGCTTCCCGTGCGACGTGCCGGTGGTTTCGGTTTCTTCCCAGACGATGGCGGTGTTGCCGTCGATGCGCTCGCTTTGCTTGAGCAGCTTGCGGGTCGTGGCGCTGGCGAACTCCATGTCGCCGCCAAGGTGATGCTGGGCATACTCGTCGCGCGAGCGTTCCACGTGACCGCCCTCGTAGATGGCGACTTCGGGCGACAGGAAGGACAGTGCCCGGTCCTTGTCGCCGCTCTCCAGCGCCTGGTGGAAAGCCGCGACGGTTTCCTTCGGCGTGGCCGCAAGGCCGGCGGGATGGACGCCAGCGAGGGCGAGCGCGAGGATGGATGCCGCGAGTGATTGCTTGAACATGCGTATTGCTCCGTCGTAGATCGTGTTGTTCATCGTGATGCCACCGGCCGTGGCGACGGCCGGGATCGTGATGTGCATGTGCTTTCTTATTCCGCCTTCTGCATCTGGACGATGGTGACGGCGCCGTTCACGCGCTCGGCGGCGAACCTCAGCTTGTCGCCCACCTGGACCTGGTCGAGCATGGCCGGGTCCTGCACCCGCAAGACCATCGTCATCGCGGCCATGTTGAGGTTCTTGATCTCGCCGTGGCGCAAGGTGATCTTGCCGGCCTCCTTGTCGATTTTCCTGACCTCGCCTTCGGTGAGCGCGGCCGCGGCGCTCGTCGCGGCCGTTTCATGGGCGCCATCGGCGCCACGCGCGGCGTGCTGGTGGTCCTGGGCCGATGCGAGCGCGGCTGCGCCGCCCATCAGGATGGCGACGCCAAGTTTGGCAAATGCTTTCATGCTGTGTCTCTCCTTGTTTGCTTGTTGTGGTAGCGGAAAACTGTCAGTGGTGGCCCTGGTGGCCCTTGGGTTTGCGCACGGTGACTTCGACCTCGGGACCCTTGGCGGCAGCCGGCATGGCCTGGCCGCCGGCCGTCTGGCTGCGCACCGGCGCGGGCGGCTCGCCTTTCCATTCGTAGGCGACGGTGCCGGCCGGATGGCGGTACCAGCCCGGGTCCTTGTAGTCGCCGGGCCGCTGGTCCTTGCGCACCTTCAGCACGGTGAACATGCCGCCCATCTCGACGCCGCCGAACGGCCCCTGGCCGCTCATCATCGGCAAGGTGTTGTCGGGCAGCGGCATCTCCATGTCGCCCATCGAGCCGCCCTTGTCTCCCATCACCATGTAGTCGGGAACCAGCTTGCTGATCTTCTCGGCCACCCCGCGGTGGTCGACGCCGATCAGGGTCGGCACGTCGTGGCCCATGGCGTTCATGGTGTGGTGCGATTTGTGGCAGTGGAAGGCCCAGTCGCCCGGCTCGCTTGCCACGAACTCGATGGCGCGCATCTGTCCGACGCCGACGTCGGTGGTCACTTCCGGCCAGCGCGACTCGGGCCGGGTCCAGCCGCCGTCGGTGCCCGTGACCTCGAACTCGTGCCCGTGCAGGTGGATCGGATGGTTGGTCATGGTGAGGTTGCCGATTCGGATGCGGACCCTGTCGTTCAGGCGCACGTTCATCGTGTCGATGCCGGGGAAGGCGCGGCTGTTGAAGGTCCACAGGTTAAAGTCCAGCATTTCGTTGACGCGCGGGGTGTAGCTGCCCGGCTCGATGTCGTAGGCATTGAGCAGGAACACGAAGTCGCGGTCGACCCGGTGCTGGGCCGGGTTCTTCGGGTGCGTGACCCAGAAACCCATCATGCCCATCGCCATCTGCACCATCTCGTCGGCGTGCGGGTGGTACATGAAGGTGCCCGGGCGGCGGGCGACGAACTCGTAGACGAAGGTCTTGCCCGGCTGGATGCCGGGCTGGGTCAGGCCGGTCACCCCATCCATGCCGTTGGGCAGGCGCTGGCCATGCCAGTGGATGCTGGTGTGCTCGGGCAGGCGGTTGGTGACGAAGATGCGCACCCGGTCGCCCTCGACCACTTCGATGGTCGGGCCCGGGCTCTGGCCGTTGTAGCCCCACAGGTTGGCCTTCATGCCGGGCGCGATCTCGCGCACCACGGGTTCGGCGACCAGGTGGAACTCCTTGACGCCATTGTTCATGCGCCAGGGCAGAGACCAGCCGTTCAGGGTCACGACCGGGTGGTACGGGCGGCCGTTGGGCGGCGCCAGCGGCGCTTGCGTGGCCGCCGTGCTCATCACGGGGGCTTCGGGCAGGGTGGCGGCGCCTGCGCGGCTCACCAGTCCGGCCCCGACCAGCGCCGCGGCGCCGGTGAAGAAATCTCGACGAGAACTCATTTTCTATTCCTTGTCAGTGTCCAGGTGCCGCGTCGGCGGAGGCGGTGGCGGCAAGCGCGACGGCCGACCCGCCGCTGCCGTTGATGGCGGCCTGCAGGTCGGTTTCCGCGATCCAGAAGTCGCGCTGCGCGGCGATCGCGGTGTTCACGCCGGTGATCTGGGCGCGCGCATCGGCCAGCAGTTCGAACACGCTCATCAGCATGCCGTTATAGCGAAGCAGGGTCTCTTCCGAGATCTTCTTTTGCAGTGGTACGACCTCGTCGCGGTAGTGCCTGGCCAGGTCGTAGGTGGTCCGGTAGGCGGACCAGGCTTCGCGCACCTGCGAGCGGGCGTTGACGGCGGTGTGCGCGGTGCGATGCACCGCCCCCATGTAGAGCGCCTCGGCCTTGGCGACCCGCGCGCCGCCCCAGTCGAACAGCGGGATGGCCAGTTCGATCTCGTAGCCGTTCTCGCGCGGCGCGCCGCTCTTGCTCGCGTTGACATAGCCGGCCTCGAGCACGTTGACCACGCCCGTCGCGCGGGTCAGTCCCAGCGCGCGCGCGGTCGCTTCGGTCTCCAGCTTCGCCAGCTGGACGTCGAGCCGCTGCTGCATCGCCAGCGCTTCCACCTGGCGCTCGTCGCGCGGGGCCGCCGGCAGGTCGGGGAGCCGGTCTGGCAGCGTGAAGGTGGTCTGCGCGCCCCACACGCCCATCAGGCGGGCCAGCTGTTCGCGCGCGGCGGTCGCATTGTGGCGGGCGCGCGCGAGCTGGGCCGTGGCTTCGGCCGAAAACACCTGTTCGCGCGCCTGGTCGAGGGCGCTGAGGTTGCCGGCCCTGGCCATGCGCTGGGCCAGTTCGGCGCTGGCTTGCGCGGCTTCGCGCACCTGTTCGGCATAGTGCGCCGACTGGGCCGCCGCAACGGCATGGAACCAGGCCTTGCGGGTGTCGGCCGCAAGGCGCACGGCCCCGGTCGCCGCAATCAGCTGCGCGCCCTGGAAGCGGCGCGCTTCGATGTCGCGGCGGATCGGCATGGTCAAGAGGCCGACGAGGTCGAACATCACGCTGCGTTCGATCTCCGTCTCGCCGCCGCCGGACATGCGGCCAAAGCTCAGGCCCGGATTGGCCAGGCGTCCCGCCTGGACCAGGTCGGCCTCGGCCACGCCCAGGGCGGCCAGCGAGGCGCGCAGGCCGCGATTGTTGAGCAGGGCGACCCGGACGGCGCCGTCGGCACTCAGCGGCGCCTGCAGCAGGCGCTCGAGTTCTTGCCGGGACGAGGAGATGTCGGCGCTGGCCTTGGGCAGCCGGACGTCCTGGCCGGTGCGCGCGGAGGTCATGGCGGAGACGGCGTCGAGGCCGCCGTCCTGGGAGAAGCTGGCGCAGCCGCTCAGTACGAGCACGAGCGCCGCCGCGCCGATGGCGCGCAGCTTGGGTGGCGATGTCTGTATTGTCATTGTTGTGCCTTCGCTCCGGTCTCAGTGATGCCGATGGGCTTCATGCGCCGCCGGCTTGGCGGGCTGGGCCGGTTTGGGCGGCGCAGCGGCGGCGCCGTGCGCGGGCGGGGACGCCGGCGCCTGTGCGGCGCCATGCGCACCGTGGGCACCGTGCCCTGGCCCCTCGGCGAGCGCCTCGTTCATCTGGCGCCAGGTTTTATCCGGGCTGGTGGCGCTGTCCTGCGGCAGGCGGGAATAGCCGGCCATCGCCGACTGGTACACGGGTTGGGGAACCGCCACCTCCGGGTCGGCCGGATCGGGCGCGCGGGACGATTGCTGGGCATGCGCCAACGGCGCAGCCATCAGGACGCCGGCGGCGGCCATCAGGAACATGGGTTTCATGGTCAATCCTCGAAAATCGCTCGGGGTCCGTGCGTCGCACGCACGGTCGCTTGTGAAGCAGGCGCAGCGGTGCGGATGCACCGGCCGTCTCGGCTTCTGGGTCGATTACGCGGATTGCTGCCGGGGAGGTCGCTGCGGACCATCCGGGATGAAGCCTGCGACCAGAGGCGAAGGCGACACGAGCACGGCCTCGGAGCCGTCGAAGGTGGGAAGGGGGGAGAAAGCCGATGGCGGGGCCACCGCGCCGGCGCAGGCCGCGGAACAGGCGATGCACGACGCATGCGTCTTTTTCGCGGTGTCGGGCGCCGCCCCATGCTCCTCGGCCGCCGCGCCGGCGTCATGCGCCGCGTGCGCGGCGTGAACCGCATGTTCGCCGCCATGATGCGCATGCGGGTCGGGACCAGCCTGGTGGTGCGCCATGCCGGCGGCGCTCCCCTCGTGCCGGGGAACGGGCGCGCAAGACATCCCGACGCTCGCGGCGACCGCATGCAGCGGCAGCACCAGCATCAGTAGCCAAACAATGAATGTCTTGACAGTGCGCTTCATAGGCAGCGGAGTATAGCACGGCATATTGAACTGAAAAGTGGTGCGAGGCTGTCCTACGTCATGGACGTGGGCGGCCGTCCACATCTGCTGTTGGACGGGGGATGCCGACGGCGCCGAAACCCCTTGACCTTCCCACAACCGGAAGGTTTACAGTGAATTTAAGTTAATTTCTGGAGTCCCGACATGCATGCACCCGAGCGAACGAACGATGCCCGTCGCCACCGAACCGGAGGCGTGGGCAAGACCCCTTCTGCCGCGCCAGCGGTGCCGGACGCCGACGCTGCCCCGGCCGGCGCGGCACGCGGCCGCAACTGCCTGTTCTGCCGCTACCGCCGCGCGGCCGGCGAGGCGCAGCATGCATCCTGAACTGCGCAAGGCCTACGAGGACGAGATGGTCGCGGCCCGTCATTGCTATCGCGCGGGCAGGGATGCTGCCGCGATGGCGCATCTCGAACGGGCTCACGTCCTGGGCCAGCGCCACGTCGCGCCACACGTGGCGACGCATTACTGGATGCTGAAGATCGGCCTGCGGCGCCGCGCGCCGCGGCAGGCATGGGGGCAGCTGCTGCGGATCGTGCTGGGCGCGCTCGGATCGGCCGTGGGCATCGTACCGGCCGGGAACACCGGCGGCACGGACATCGGCATGTTCCGGCGGCTGCCGCTCGACCCGGCAGTGCGGCGCCTGCTCGAGAAATGAGCCGGTTTGGCGCCTATTGCTCGGGATCGGGCTTGACCCGCGCATACTGGTAATCCGCGGCGGAGCGCTCGAGCGCCAGGCCGAGCGTGTCCTTGAGCTCCTCGGGCGCCGCGCCCTCGGCCAGTTTGCGCTGGGCGAAGGTGTTCCTCAAGGTACGCCCGCCCGCGCGGGACAGGTCGATGCCGGCCCGCTCGAACGTGGCCCGGACCTGCATGTAGACGGTCTTCTTGATCATCTTGCGTCCCTCGGTATTGGCGGGAAAGACGAACTCGCCCGGGATGCCCATCTCGGCGCGTTCCTTGAGCCAGGCCCGCAGCTCGACGGCGCCTTCGCGCGGGAGAAGCGTGACGTGCTCATGGCTTGTCTCGTGCTTCTGGCTCGGGGTGATGGTGAGCTCGATGGCGCCGTCGAGATCGGCCTGTTGCCCGACCTCGCCCAGCAGCAGGCCGATCGCCTCGGACACTTTCAGCCCGGCCAGCGCGATCGCCACCTGCATGGCGCGGTCGCGCCGGCGCTTCCAGCCGTCGAAGGGCGTGCTGCGGCGCACCCGTACCGGCGCCGAGGGCAGGGCGGCGAAGAAGCGGCGCAGCTGTTCCTCCGACAGGGCGCGCGTGGGTTCGTCGCGCAGGTACTCGGCCGGACCGGTGGCAAGGAGCGCCTCGCGCGCCGGGTTCGGATCGGCTTCCAGGTGCTGGTAGCAGCGCTCGAGCAGGCGCAGGTAACGGTGCGCGATCTTGCTGTTGATGACGCGGCCGTGCTCGTCGGCGCGCTTGAGGAAGCGCTTGATATCGGCCTGGTCGACCGTGGAGAAGCGTTTCCCTTGTTCGGCCATCCAGTTGCAGAAGTTACGGAACATGTACCGGTAGATGGCGGCGGACTGCTTCGAGACGGTCTTGAGCTTGCCGTCGGCCGGCAGGCGCTTGGCGGTTTCGGCGAAGTCGAGACTGATGACGAAGGCGTCGAAGGCCTTGACGGGATTGTCGTCCCAGGATGAGAGCTTGGACATGATGAACACGGGAATGAGAGTCAACGTACTATATCACCCAAAATGTAACTAACCAACGATGGTCGATCAAACCACGACAAACCCGCGACCAGGGCGGCGGCGGGGAGCGAGGCACGCCGGGCGGACAGGCGGCGTACAAAGCGGGGGGCGCGCATACCGAAGGCAGGCGCCAGTTCAAGCAAGCGGCAGGAGGATATGTCTCAGGAATTCCTGTCGTGTCAGCACGTCGAGCCAGTACGCCTGTTTCCGATCGGTGTAAGGCGTTCCCCGCCCATAGCCGACCTCGCATCGGGAAACACGCAGTTGGCGACCCATGAGCGAGTCAGGCAACGCACGGAGCCAACGTCTGGTCAGGAGAAATCGAGCGGCGAAACCGATCCCTGCCGCTCCCCCTATGAGGGCGGCGACAACTTCAAACACATTGATCAAGTGAGGCTGGATGGACGCTATCGGAGCGAGTACAAGTGCGCGAAGCAGACAAACCCCCGCGATTACGGCCAGCATCGGCCTTCTCTGGACAGTATTCAAGGACGGGCAGGGCGGTTGCCGCCGCCGTTTTGCATTTGCAGTCAATGCACCGATTGCGTCTGCCGCGCAATACGGCTATATGAGCTCCCCGAACAAGCACATTAGCTCAACGCCAAACCAGTTCGAGTCCGGAGACGTCCAAGTCGGCTAAGCGCTGATCGCGCTTGCGCCTCAAGCGCGCCTGCCTTGTTGCGTAAGAAGTTGACTTGACCGAAACCAGCTCTACCGTCACTATCTTGCGCTGCCTTGTGATTTATCACGACCGGGCACCTCACTGATCACCCGATACGATAAGTTCTATCCAGATTTGTATAAAACAGAACAATTAGCGCGATGAGAACAGACGGTTTGCGTTGGATTGCGTTCGCCTTTGTGGCAGCGCTTATTTTTCTTCAAGTAGTCTTTCTGGTAGCGCCCAGCGATCAGCGCGCTGCTATATGGGCGATAGTTTATCTTTTTTCATTTTCGCTCATATGGTACTTGCCTCATCAATTCCGGGCTTGGAATGTGCCGGTCACGTACTTGCCGGTGACATACTTCTTCGCCGGCACAATATTAATCGTACTAGGATGTCTTGCATCAGCGCATTTGTCTCGCCTGCACTTCAAGGCCGAACAATGGCAGTCTATAGCTGAGTCGATACCATTATTGCTGGGGGCAGTTGTGGGTGGTACCTATTGCGGCAACGCTATTTTAGGGCAGGAATTCGACGGTAAACGCTGTAGGGTTGGACCAATCGGAACCTTATCTGGCGCTATCTTGTTGTTGTTGGTGCTGATGACCTTGCGTACGGGTCCTTTGCAATTTGACCTATGGTTGGCGATGTTGGTCGCGACGCTGTCCCCGTCGCTCGCGCTAGTATTCATCGGGTTACCGATTGAAGAAAGGCCGACGGCGGACCGGGCATTTCGCGTCTTTATGACCGGGGTTTTCCTGATCTTCGTGGCGGCGGTTACGGCGTTATGGCTTTTCGCCAAGGTGACGTATCCAGATCTAAATACGACGTTTCTGGAAAAGCGTGACGTTGTCAGTATGCTGAAGAACCTTGTGCCCTCATATTGCGGATCCATAGGCGCCGGGCTGATTGCGCGGGGAATGGAGACGAACGTACCCCGATTCTCCCTGATGAGCTGGGTGGAAGAAAACTTCGGCGGATTCGAGGCCATCAAGGCGACCGGAAACAAGGTAGAACTTGAGCTGAAGAGTCCCTATATAGGGCGAGTCATCGAAATGACCCTGGAGAAGTCGGATGTCGATGCAATGACGTTGTCAAGCGAAACACGGCGCGAGTACGGTAGGGTACTTCGCGACTGGCTCAACACCGAGTTGTACACCGCTTCACCCCGTGGTGCGCCACGCGTTACATTCGATGCCCCTCGAGTAGAAACCTTGATCAAGATGCGCAAAACGCATTAAGCCTGTCAGCGGCGCTTTTTGCTCAAAGTGCATCGTGCGTTACAGGCACAAAGAGTTCGCGTGATGCAGTGAGGCACTCTGACTTGTTGGACGCTTCCAATTGATAAACCTGTCGGAAGGAGCGATCACATGGAATCGACCAACTACACGCCAGCCGAGTTGTCGTTGATCTGGCGCCGCACGAGAAAGCTGAAGATCGCCATCATGGCTGTTTGTGTTCAAACTTGGGAGAAGCATGGCGCGTTGCGCTGCAGCCAGAGCAGGCAGCGCTCCAAACTAATTCTATGTTCAAAACACGTTCTTGTCACCGCTGACAAAGCTATCCCATGTACCTCTACCTGCATTCCCTACCTCCCGCAATAGTAGCTATTTGTTCGGCGAACGATAACGTTTTTAGTTTAAAAGAGCTTGAAACTAAATGCGTGGGCAAGGGGCGCTCTTAAACTAATACCGTAAGCGCAAAGCATGTATTTGCTCCTCGCGGAATCCCATTTGCGACATACGACGCGCGAAGCATATGAACCCTGCGGAATAAACCACCAAGAAGACCGGCAATGGCTGGGCAATTTCGGATGGGAAATGGATGACTTCAATGGGCTGTTGACTGAGCTAAGGCTACTCTCAGACCATTCCGCGGGCAGCTTATGTTGCTAAAGAGCTTAACATAAAGTTTATAACATACCGCCTAAACTATTAAATAATACTCGCACGCGTAATATACCAAAAAGTTGCTCTATAGTCAAGTTTAATATTTTCGATATCGTTGTAGTGTGGGCAAATTTTATGATTGTCGAGGTGGTAAATTTCGGGGCTGACACTTTACCTAACTCAGTCTAGAAAATTTCCTATGCTAAACACCAAACGTCTTAGGGTAAGCACCTCTAGCACTCCAATGCAGGCTGCTAAAAAGCGCGGAGCTAGCGTCGCGAACATCTGGCACTTCCAGTCACCAAAGAATAGGAAACGGGTTGTCTTCGTAGGGGACATGGTATTCATGTACGCCGTAATTATTGAAGGCGATGTGAACGTCGAAAACTATCAAATTAACGATATGGAAATAGATGTTTGCGTCGAAGGAACAATCCAATCTTTTACCCCGGCAATAAAAGTGCAGCTAACAAACGGATCGACTGAATGGATCGATTTCCAGTCAATTCGCGGACGGGGAAAAACTTCAACAATGGTTGCCCGTGTACACCAGGTAATGCGACCCGTTTTTCCTGGTATTTATCGAATTGTCACTGACAAAGATTTGCTGGGCAGTTATGTATTGTTCGAGAACTGGCTAAACTTGTGCGGGATGATTAACAGATGCCGACATCTTTTTTGCGGAAACGAAGATGAAATCTTGCTCAGCTTTTTTCGGCAGAATAAGCAGATTCCATTAAGCTTATTACTTGATAGCGAGGGTGTTGATCGAGCGAGAATGCTTGCTAGCGTAGCGCGCGCACTGCAGGCCGGGATCATTACAGCCGACCTTTCGAAATCTCATCTGACTCCGGTCACGCAATTAAATAGGTGCAGAGATGAGTAGTGGACGAAGCCGTGATGCTATCCCAGTAGCACACTCGGATTTGTCGCTATGGCCGGCCCCGGACATCGCGATATTCACAAGTGAGATCAGAGCAAAATTCGAATCCAGGCGTGAGAGTCTGATAATGTATGCCGCTGGGGACTCGTATGAAACAATCTGCCTCAAATGCGGATTTAAGAAAGGCGAGATACTGCGTTTGATTAAGAGGTGCCTAACGATCAACCAAACAGGAGGGATCTATGGATTCTATGCGCTAATCCCTGGGTTTCGTGTACAAGCTTATACAAGGACGGCCGATTTCCGGGGAGGTGCTGGAGGGAGAGGTGGATTTGCTGGAGCCTTAACAGCAACCTTTATGCGATTTCCTGAACTTGAACTGGAGATCCAATCCGCATGTCTAGATGTACGCGGGTCGCACGCAGCGATGAAGAACCAGAGTTTCGATTTTTCAGCCATTCATCGTCTATTCAAGCGGCGGTTAAGCGAACTCGGCGTGACATCACTAGAGTGGCCTTTTAACCAAAAAAATCACGGCTCCGTAAGTCTTCGAAAATATTGCAAAAAGATTCTTCATGGCAGGGCCGGAGGTAGCGGGCGTGGAAAAGCCGCGCTGGGCCGCCACGCGATAGGAAGAGGAGTGTCCGCGCTCATAAGGGCTCGAACCCCCTTCACTATTGTCCAGCTGGATTACCACAAGGTAGATGCTGCTAGTACGATATCAATCGAAAACGAATTTGGTGAAGAGAAGGATATCGTCGTTCAGAGATGGCATATTGGGCTTTTAGCGGATGAAAGATCAAGTGGAATTATTGGTTTACATGTAGCCTTAGAAGCGACACCCAGTGCAGATGATGCATTAGAGACGATCGCTTCCGCAATAATTGGCGACGCGAATCGCTCGAATGTTGGCAGTAGGAGTTCTGCGCCAGGTAATAAGCTCTTTTTGGTTCGACATTTTTTGCCTGAACTAGATTGGCAGTGTTTTGCCGCGATGAAAATGGATAATGGTTGGGCGAATCTCGCATCCGATACCGTAGATAATCTAATATCGGTTGTCGGATGTGCTGTGAATTTCGGCCCTGTGTACTCATGGTGGCGGCGCCACTTGATTGAAAATATAATCGGTAAGTTGACTTCTAAAGGATTGCAGCGCACAGCATTCACACATGGATCAGGTCCCAATGATCCTCGTGTTAGTAATCCAAACAAAGAAGCCGTCAAATTTAAAATAAAGATTTCTGATCTCGAGAGTATTATTTGGTCGTGTATTAGAGAATACAATAATTCAGAAAACGAACATAATCAGTTCACGGCACCCGTCAAGGCCCTTTCGTTGGCGCTGCAGCAAAAAGGACTTCCGTTCCTCCCACAACAGCTGCCAAACGAGGAAAGGCGCGGCGAACGCATACTCTATCATGTGCAGGAAGTGACCGTTAGAGGTAATTTAGAGAAGAACGAACGACCTTATTTCAAGCTTGATAGGGTCCGCCATACGAACGAAAAACTGTCGGAAATGTATGGGTTGATAGGAAAGAAACTTATCAGCTACACAAATCGCCGATTGTGCCGTGAAGTGCAGGCAACGATAAAGGAAACGGGAGAATCGCTTGGTTTTATGCATCCAGGACAAGGATGGGAATTTAGTAACGCATCTTGGCGAGACCGAAAATATTTCAACCGCACCGGCCTATCAAAAAGATCGCAGTCCGATCACACGGATCTGATGGAGGAATTTGTTGAGGAAAAGGCCACGGAACTGATTGAGAAACAGTCACGAAAACGACAGAAGGCCGCCTCCGATGCTCTACGCCTTGCGCGAATGCATACGAATATACAGCGAAATTCCAACGCAGATGCGTCCCCAATTTCAAAGAATGGCACAACGGACGTGCCAAACCTAGAATCAAATCATGGTCTAAATAAAGGAGTGGAATCTGAAGTTGCTGGCGTGACTAAAAAAGATATAGTCCGCAAGTCAAATGAGCATTCCAAGCCTGCATCTTATCCCCAGGAAGATCCATTTGGACTATTCGGCCCGTTGGTTATCAAACCCCATACGCGCAACGGATAACCAAAGATCATTAAATTTCTTGGAATTTTGAGTAGGCGGAATTTATGAAGAGAATATTATCATAGCTTCACAAGAGAACAATTTACTGAACAGGGAAGTGGAAATAGTTTGATGGTTATCCGTACTCATTCGAGCGCTTCTATGCCAACGGGGCTGAAAGGTGAAGTCGGAGCTTTGGCCGAAGATCTAGGAATCTATACGTGCTTGTCCTGACTTTGTAGGCGAAAGAGGCTTAAGTTAATATACGGGCCGTGTGGTGACTAAGAGCTTACTATGTAAGCATCTGAGCAGACAACTACCTATCGAAATAATAATCACAAGGACAGATTATGAAAGACCAGTTCACGGCGATGTCGCGAGAAGAAGTGTTGAGTAATGAGGGAAGGAAAGAACTATTCAATAGTCACCCTTTAATAACGGGTTCAGTCCTATTGCCAACTGCACCGATTCGCGAGGTCGCTACGATGGCGCGGAAGTCATGCCTTCTGCGTGAATCCGGGCTCGTTTTCATTGGAAAAAGTGGCGTAGGTAAGAGCTGCGCCCTTGAGATGATAGAGAGCACCCTGCGTGAGCAGTTCCCAAGGGTCGCAATTTATCGTCACGATACCCATAATCAGTCTATTCCATCAATTAGAGCTTTTTTTAAGCATTTCTTGGCCACAGTCGGGCATCATAATGTAAGGGGCGAAACTTTCGATCTAAGGGCAATACTTGTAAATTCTCTGATTGATTCGGCTCGTCTACACGGGGAGCGTATGATTCTTTTGTTGGTGGACGAAGCAAACGCAATGGATGTGACGGACTTTGATTTCCTTAAGGACGTTTACAACGATTTGGCGCAAGAAAACGTTAAGCTTGTAACAATCTTGATTGGTCAGGATCCCGAATTTAGTCAGCTATTCGATAAACTTATAAGAATGCAAAGGTTGGACCTGATCGGACGGTTCGCCATACGGATTGTACCTTTCAGGGCATATCGTGGTAGCCATGATCTGGAAGAGATTTTTGAAGGAATCGACAATCAGATATTTCCTTTTGGCACTGGGGTTACTTGGACTGAATTCTTTTTCCCATTAGCTTATGCTGCCGGGTTCCGCCTGAAGAATCAGGTAAGCAGCTTTTTAAGTTCTATTGAGACATCAAAGCCGGCAGGGCTTAAACTTGGGTCAGAAATTCCTGCACGGCAAATGTTTAGTGCTGTGCGAAGCTATCTCACGGACCTGGCGCTATTCGACGAGCCTGGAATGATCGTTCCAGAGGGTGCATGGGAGGCCGCCATTGAATATGCGGCGTTAACGAAAGCGATGGCGTACATGAGCGCGAGAAAGGGCAACACTAGAATTAGAACTTAGGCGATCCTCAATTTCGAAAAATGCGGCCGGGTCGACATCGGGACGAAATAAATGTCAGCGTGCACACTGGACGCTGGCTAGGGCATAAGCAGGAACGTGCCAGTGCGCTCGCGCTGGATGTAGCCCTCGCCAGTTTCAAATCTATTTAGATTTTCTATGAGAAAAGACATGCTTGTGAAATCTTCGGCTTCAATCTCGCCAGTGGCGACTTTGCTGACTGGAAAAGATCTTACACCGTTGCCCTTCGAGTCTTTTGCTAGCGTTATAACCCGTATTTCATGGCGAAATCTTCTGAGCCCAAAAGCTATCCAGCGCCTGATTATCGGTAAGCAGATTGGTACCAATAGCGATTCGTTTTTGCTTCCGAAATGGATGAGTAGTAATAAGCTTGTTACCCAATTCGGATGGCAAGCGCCCCTTTCAGACGAATTGAAGGTCTTACACCAATTTCGCGGTTTGACACACATATTCTTTAGTCGGCAACTAAAGATTTGTCCCGTTTGTTTCGGTGGTGGATATCATTCTTACTGGCATCAGTTAGAAAAGCTCTCCGTTTGCCCAATTCATCGTTGTCTGCTCACCAGTCGGTGCGTTTCGTGTAATGCCTGTTTCGGGAACTGCAGCTATCGTTTGAACGACGCAGTGATAAGTCTGCGCTACAAATGCTCGTCGTGTGGCCGCGATATAGCAGGGGTGGCAGTCAGTATTGAGAGCCATCTTGACCTACGATGTGAATTAGGCGAATCAGGCCAAGCCTTTATTAAACTTGCGCAGTGGGCAGCAAATAGCGAGTCCATGTTAACATGCCTTAGGAAAATTGAGGAGGACTATTGCTACGGTAGCGATCGTCTTAGTGTTTGGTGCCGGCCACGACGATTTATGGAAGGGCTGTTGATAAAGGGAGGGTATAAAGTAAACGACCTTGTCCCCATGGCTTTTGGAGAAATTTCTGCGCTGTCATGGAAAATAAAGATGCGCTTTTCAGAACGTTATTCGCGTCTTAGTCCACGCAACGTTAATACGAGCCGGCGCCGTCGCGCATTAGTGGTTTACACTGCAACACTGCGTATGCTGCAAGTCTGGATAACGGAAAGCTTGGGCCGTAATAATCCATTGCTAGACCTCGATCCGATTGAGGAAATGTGCGATACGATTGCGGTTGGCCAATGGCCCTCCTCATTCTTGGCATATCACATGATGCGAGCCATGTTTGAATCATCTATATGCCGACAGAGCATACTTGCACGGTTAAGCGTAACTGCATTTAAGTTCGATTATCGTCTGTCCGATTGTTTGTACACTTACCAGGGTAGGGAGCCTTTGCTGGCGTGGCGGGCGGTCTTTTTGGGAATTTTTGCCTCTCTGTACTGGACGATTGAGCGCTCAAGGAAAAATGGCAAGCTACAAGTTAGGTCTATTCGTTTTCCGATAGAGTCGACAGTCGCGAAAGTATTGTTCGTCGACGCAACGCACCATATGTGCGGCGTTGTCTTTTTTCCGACTATACCTGGCCTTCCACTTGCTCCGTACAAGCGCGGCACTCGGCTTGGAGTTGACCCGGTTCACTTACCATGTGAAGCGCCTGAAAAGTATCCCGATGAATTTCGTTGGCCTACGGTTTGAATATGGAAATAGCCTTTGTGAACCCACACTTTCAATGATACGAGCGTTAGATTGTCCGCCTAACGGAGCGCGAGTACGACTTTCATCCGGTGATGATCACGTCTATTTGACCTGCTTTAGGAATGCTGGACACTCATCAATGTGAGTTTTTCGTCGCAACTTAACCTTGCAACAGGAGGCGCCATGACGGTAAAACGATTCACAGTCGAGCAGATCGTGTCGATTGTAAAGCAGGCTGAACTGAGAATACCGGCGGCCGAAATTGTTCGGCAAGTCGGAGTCTCCGAGCAGACGTTTAGGCGGTGGGAAAGCAATATGCTTGCCTGCATTTGGACCAAGTTAAGGAACCGCGGCAACTCCAAAAGGAAAATGCTTGACTCAAAAAGCCGGTCGCGGAGATGAGCCTCGACAAAGCAATTTGCATGATGTCGCCACATAAAAGTTGGGGTGGTCCGCGTTGGAGCGAAAAGTAGTACAGTACGTATCCGAGCACTACGGTCTCTCTCTGCAGCGGGCCTGGCTAGAGAAAAACCAGACCTACAGTCTCTACTGCAAGGAACAGCTGCAGCTACGCTCCAAGCGGCCGAAACAGCGCAAGATGGCCGTCGGTCGGGTCAGTCGTATCACGCCGCGTAGGCCCAACTAGGGAACATGGATTCTGTGGCCAACCAGTTGGCCGACGGCAGCAAGTCCGCTCTCTGACCATTGTCGAGGTTTTACTCGCGAGTTGAACCGCTTGGCCGCGCAGCGTAGCACCCCAACTTGCCTGTTGTCGACAAACGCAGCGAGTTAACAGGACTGCCGCTTGACCTGTGGGCCTACCACCATCAGACCAACATTGACTTCAGCCACCCTGGCACGCCCACCGGCAACAGCCACATCGAAACGTTCAACGGGGGGTTCCCGTGATAAATGTCTGAACGTCCACTGTTTCACCTCAATGATCGAGGCGCAAGCACCATCGAAGCCTGGCGAAGGGACGACAATGAGAACCGGCCTGACATGGCCCTCGACATGACACCGGCAGCGTTCGCCCGCCAAAACAGGAGCGCAGGCCGAAAACCGAATCTACAAAACGCTAAAAATTAACTCTGCAGGCCGTCCAAAAAAACCAAGCGGATCATCCCCGACTCGTGCGTTTCCTTGACCCGTCCAACCTTCTTATGCAGTGACAAGCGAGGGTACCGTTATTTTGAGGTTGGCTCCACTCGATGCTTGACTGTTGCTGGTGTGCGGCTGCTCAGGCCCTTTACTGAATCGGTCAAGCCGTAATGGTTATTCGGACGCACGTGCAAACAGCAAGGGATGGTGCAAGCTGATCGTCCATCTCCTTCACGAGCACATTGGGCTTGGCTGCGCCAGCGGGCCATCTCGCCACGAATGCGCGCTACGACGTGGACTTCTGCGAATTGCTTGCTCAATGCCGCTGGTCGTTGAGCGAACTCTGGGGTGGCTTCATTGCTTGTGAGGATTGCGCGGTTGACATGGGCGACCGGGCGACGGCAATGAAGCGTTTTTTTTGCTTGTCTGTGCTCTCATCTGTTGGGGGTAGTAGAAAGCTTTGTTAGCGTACACAGCCATTAGTCAGCCTCCACCAGCTTTTCAGTGAATATTTTCAAGTGACTTTTAGTCGTGACCACCGCAGCTGCCAGTTTGAAAACAACCCGGATAGTAGGCTGTCGCTCGCCACGTTCTACGAGGCTGATGAAAGTTCGATCGAGATCCGCAGTGTGCTCCTTGCTCCTGAGTAAGTCGGGCCTCGGTTCGAGCCTGTCGAAGTACTTTTCCAAATGCTAGACCTATATCCACAATTTCTCCTTTTGGAGAAATCGTCGCTGTGCTGTATTATTATGTCTTCGGACTATAGTCTACATTTGTGACAGTAGTAGGTCCATGCGTACCTCTACTTTAGGCTGACAGGTCTTTGTGTTCACTTCTTGTCGATGATGCAACACGCGAGCTTTGCATGCGTTTGGCAGCGAAAGCAATCTTATGCACTGTGACCTTCTATCCAACAAAAGAACTTTTTGTCCGTGCCGTACGAGCGACGCAATCATTCCACCAGGCAGGCAAGAAGGTTGTCTACCGTAGTACGCAAAGTACGTGGGATCAGCAGGTTCCGTGCAGGCGCACGGCCATGGGTTCTAGTAGCAACTCGATTCAGCAGCCTAATATTGGTTCGTGCGGCTTCATACAGCTTCATGCGGTAACTGGTGCGATGGTGATACCGCATAGTTGCCGAATAATACATCTTGCAACCGAAATTAGCACATCGAGATATAGCTAACCCTACAAGATTAAAATAAAGTTTTAGATCCTAATCTGTCTCATCAGGGACTCCGCGCCCAACTGGGTAAGCGCGACGTCTGTAGATTAAGCATTGGACAGTTTTTTGTGCGATTGAGTAATATCTGGATAGAAATTTGAAATGAGTTACCGCACGCTTAACCTCAAGGCGACCGCTAAGTTACTAAACTCGCGCGCCGACCTGATCGAGAAGGCCTTATGCCGGATACAGGCGAGTCATCAGTTTGTCGATATTTCCCGATTAGGTTTTCTAGATAGTTTTTATTTTTACTGTGTTTTATTGAGTGCCGGAAAAAGCTGGGGCGCCGGCGAATTACCCAGTTTTTCCTCCTGCGAGCGAAAATTAGCTTCGACACGTACGCTTGTTGAGAAAATCTATTCAAGTTTGTACGTCAATCGTGTTCTGGCGCCAAATACTAAATCCTCGTTGTTTGCATTCAATATTGGCGCTGCACTGGATGCACCGATCACATTTGATTTAACACAAGTCTGCTGGACTATTGGTCGCGGAGGCGGGCAATTGGATAAACGTAGCATCTTGACTTTATTGTGCAGCAACCTCGATTCAAGTAAGCTGTCTGATAGGGAACGCTTACGTTTAATGTTGATTCAACACGAGTGTACAGGTGTTTTCCTGGAGATTCTAGCGAAAAACGGGGTTATCGCTGGAAGAAATGAAGAGCTGGAGATCTTTAAGCTAGTAAAGAAGCTGTTGGCGTTTCTCTCTCCCCCTCGTCTAATTCTTGAATTGCGCAAAGCGTTTGGGAATCGGGCATTCAAAAAGAACATCAACGATGCCAGCAAAAACGATATGGTACCCTTACTTACAGAGTTGCTAAGGAAGCAGGTGCGAACCGTTTCATTTGCGGAACCACGCGACAGCCTAGAGAGCACGAGTGAGAATTCGATCCTCGAAGTAAGTCAAAATGTCGTTTCTTCGACGTTCTGCGAACGCTTTTTAGCCATTACGTAGCCCGCCGCTGTTTAAATTTTGTCTTGTGTTTAGCTGGGGTATGGATGGCTGAGGTAATTATCACGGAGATTGACGTAGAAGGGTTAACGGCGAGATCCTTATGTGTTCTGAAAACAGCAGTGAAATTAGCTGAAATACGGAAGGGCAGACGGACTCACTCAATATCGGTAAAGGAATTTTGTGATCTTGCAGGGCTCCCAAATCTTGCTTTCGAAGACATGAAAGTACTATTGGATGAGGCTAGAAGGGCTGTGGCATCAATCGAGATTGTCGATACCTCAAGACCAAGTCAAGAACATTTCAAGAGCTGGGCGGTATTTGATGAAATTATGCTTGTGGGACAGCGTATCTCTTTTCGAATTTGTCGTCTAACATGGGACGAAAGGCTGTTGGCAAGACTGCAGTCTCTAAGTCCGCACCTTAGCAAGCGAATCAAATGACGTAATAGGAGATTATGGTGGCAAGGAAGTCGCGATTTTCAAACCCAACGGTGCTTTCGATAGACGCCTGCCCAATTCCATTGACTGGTTTCCTTCAAGGCCTACCATTCGTGGCTCTAGCTAGTCGTGTTTTAAATAACGAGACCGCCGCTGTTGAGTGGATGCTAACGCCCGCACTCGCGCTTGGTGACCAAAGACCTATGGATGTGCTTTCATCGAATGCTCAGTTCGTCGAATCGGTACTGCTACGGTTGCAATCTAAGGTTAATAAAGAAGAGTTATGAAGAGGGTGTCAAACGAGGGCGCTTATTTACTCCGACTGAAACGCAGTGCTAAGTTTTTTTCTGAACTGGGCCGGCTACTTTCCGCGCGCCAGAAAGGAATGAGCAGCGTTTCCATGTCGCCGGATCTGGAACGGGCGCTCCGGCGGTTCGCACGAGAGGCCTCCATGCAGGAGATAAAATTTTTGCACGAAATTATCAATGATCTGGCGCTAAGTTTGAACTCAATCGACAAAAGCGCAATTAAGTCAACCGCCGACACGCAACGTTAAAGCTTTGGTACACTCTGCCCAATATGTAGTTGTTCGGCGACGGCATTCAATCATGCATTACGTCGAGTTAGTGTGGAGGCAACCTCATCGACTCAAAAACTCGCACATGTCCTGGCTGCAGCGCCGCATTGGGTGCTGAATGTCTTTGAGCACGCGACAACGACTTTCAGCTAATATAGCTCAGCTCCAGCAGGTATGGTTTGTACTTTATTTGGCAGATTTGCCTCTCAGCGTCATTTTTACTCGTGAGTTTTTCAACACAATAGACCCGTTGCAGACGGTCACGCTACCGCTAAATTCGACGTGTTGCTGCCCATGCTGCCGCTATGGCTTTTGCATCATCAAGAGCATGATGTCGACGAAGACCGTTAGCAAACGCGTTTTTACGGGTACGTTCGAAAAGACCTTCACACGCAGCATCTTGGAACGATGGAACCGCATAGTTCCAACGCAATCCACTCGGTAAGAACGGGGTGAGCAACGTTATATCGTAACGTGGCGCATCACAAAAGAAGGTGACTTCAGGACCGCACAGTGACAGGAAGGCAGCCAACTGTTCAGCGCCTTCTATTGGTTTCAGCACAGGCCCGGTAAGCAGAGGTAGGACGTTGGCCTGAACAAAAGGCGCACAAATTTCATGTGAAATTCCAGCTAGTTCAAAATAAAGCTCGTTCTCGTCAGCTATTAAGCCGATCGATATCAGGTATGGCTCTTCGAAGCTTGTGAACTCTGTGTCAAGAAAAATTATCAAGGAACGCTCCGCTATTGGAAGGGCGATAAGCGTGGCCTGGGA
Source organism: Massilia sp. (assembly GCF_046293535.1). Taxonomy (NCBI): domain Bacteria; kingdom Pseudomonadati; phylum Pseudomonadota; class Betaproteobacteria; order Burkholderiales; family Oxalobacteraceae; genus Massilia; species Massilia sp. Next base: position 49,498 of record NZ_JBKBOV010000023.1, read on the forward strand.
TCCGAAAACGGAAATGTTATAGCAAACACATGGTGCCAAGAAAATTATCGCGTGAAGGCCTGCTAATCCTATCGGATACACGAAGATCTGTGTTCTCAGCCATGCCATAAAATTTGTGGCAATGTTCCCTAGTTTCCAGTAGCGGTCGCGGCCGAGCGACCGCTTTTGGCCGAACGCAGACGTTATCGAACTCGCGGCGACCGATCTATACGAAGTATAAGGAGCCTCGGTCGTTGGCCACAATCCAGCGTTCACTTAGACTAGGCGTTCAACCATCTCGCATAGCTCCAACAACGAAGAGAGCGAACTTTTCGAGCTCAAGTGTTGTTTGCGGTCCAGCAATAAGGCTTGCATCCCGAACGCCCGTGGTCCTTCGACATCGGCTCCGATAGTATCGCCAACCATTAGAACATCGCCAGGTAAGCAGCGCAGTTGCCGGCAGGCATGTGCATAGATCACTGGGTTTGGCTTGATCGCGCCTGCGTCGAAACTCCAGACATAAGCGTCAAATACTGGGGGCAGCACCCTCGAGACTGGTTCGGCATACTCTAGGGTGAGATTAGAACAGAGTCCTAGTTTGTACCCGCGGTTTTTCAAATCATAGAGCGCGGGTAACGTGTCCGCAAATGGAGAGATAGATTCGACTTCGGCTTGCAAGTCAAGTTCGAGTTGCTTACGATCCGCGTTTGTCAATCGAATCCCCAACAAGTCACTGGCTTCAAGCAAGCTTACAGGTTGACCCATAAGCATTGCGGCGTCGCTGGGACTAGGCATCCTGCCTTGGTACGTGCCAATTTGGATAAGTTGACGAAAAGGTGTACGCTTGTCGAAGATTTTGATAAGGGTACCGTAGACATCAAACAGAATGACTTTTACCGAGCGACTATTCATTTTTTCCATTTGTTTTCAGCGGTGAGTATGTTTACAGAATATATATTGGAGGTAATTTTGCTTTTCCGAGTCGTACCTATACCAAAAGCGAGTTGCACACTTACAAGAAATCGGGCAAATGAGGTGCGGGGATCAAGATGAGGTTGTTAGTTTTATCTGATCTTCATTTGGAGGTTTGGCGCGATCATGTGCCTCGAATCGATGTATCGATCAGTCGCCCTGACGTCGTTATTCTTGCCGGTGACATTCACACAAAATCTCGTGCACCTTCATGGGCTGCAGAAATTTTTTCAGGATTACCTGTAGTCTACGTTGCTGGGAACCATGAATTTTATGGGGAAGCGATTGAGAAAACAGGAGAGTCAATCGCCTCAGAATGCTTCCGTTACCCTAATGTACACTTTCTTGATTGTGGAGAATACGTTTATGAAGGCGTTCGTTTTTAGGTGCTACTCTTTGGACCGACTTCGCCCTATTTAGTCCGGATCGCAAGTGGAGTGCAATGCTTGACGCTCGAACAGCAATGAATGACTACCAACGTATCAAGGTCGCAACTGCCGGGTATAGGAAACTGCATCCGCAAGACACTGCTCGTCTGCACACCGCACAACGAGCTTGGCTTCAAAAGAAACTTGGTGAACCGTTTACTGGGCGTACCGTTGTCGTCACCCACATGGCGCCTTCAATGCGCTCGGTCGCTCCTGAATACGTAGCAGACCCAGTCTCGGCTGCGTTCGCTTCGAACCTGGACGACTTAATAGTGAAAGCTAACGTTTGGATACATGGCCATACGCATTGTAGTTTCGATTATGAAGTAGAGGGATGTCGTGTTGTAGCCAACCCTCTCGGATATCGCATGCGGAATAACGGTGCTGAGAACCAAGAATTTGATCCAAATTTCATTGTGGAGCTAGAACTCTAACGTCTTCCCTGTCTGCACTATATGGGCCGGCTCGCGGTGTTCAATGCAGCTCATGACTGCATTTGTTCAGTGGCCACAGAATTGTCTTGCTAAGGCTATGCATTCGCGTTTATGCTGAGCTCCCATTAAGATCTAGTTTTCTTGCATTAAGAGCCTGCTTACGTTCGTAATTAGTCGAATTAACTCAGGCCGCGTAGCAGAATGGATTAGGGCAGGAACAAATCTACTTAACTTTGAGGGCGTCGTCAATGGCAAATATCGATCTGTCGAGCTACAACTTTAGTGAACTGAAGGGCCTGCAGCATGACATTGAAAGAGAAATCAAAAACCGCCAAAAACTAGTTTTGCAAAGGGCGCGCGACCAAATTTTGGCGATTGCTCAAGAGGCAGGAGTATCGGTAGAAGAACTTCTCGCTACAGGTAGGGGCAAAACCGATGGTGGCAAGGGGCAGAAAGTTCAAGCGCGCTACAAGAACGCTGGTAACGATAGCCAAACCTGGACTGGGCGAGGACGCCAGCCAAAGTGGATTGCAGAAGGCCTTTCTGAAGGAAAGACCCTAGACGATTTCAGGATTCAAAGCTAAGTAGGGGTGAGCAGGGAAAACGGAAAAAATCGGGCGTTAAGCCTCTGGGAGCTGAGGTACGGGTTTGAGGTATTGGTACAGGGTCTCCCGACTGATGCCGAACTCTCGAGCAAGCGTGGCTTTTGGCTCGCCGGCACCCGCGCGGCGGCGCAGCTCGACAACTTGGTCATCCACCAGGGCTTTCTTACGCCCGCGGTATGCGCCGCGCTGCTTGGCCAGCGCGATCCCCTCTCTCTGCCGCTCCCGGATCAGCGCCCGCTCGAATTCGGCAAAAGCCCCCATCACCGATAGCAGCAGGTTCGCCATCGGCGAATCCTCGCCAGTGAAGGTCAGGCACTCCTTCGCGAACTCGATGCGGATGCCTCGCTTGGTGAAATGCTGCACTAGGCGGCGCAGGTCGTCCAGATTGCGGGCCAACCGGTCCATGCTGTGCACCACCACCGTATCTCCCTCGCGCACGAATGACAGCATGGCATCGAGCTGCGGCCGCAGAGTATCCTTTCCCGACGCCTTGTCGATGAACTGCCTATCCACCTGGACGTTATCCAGTTGGCGTTCCGGATTTTGGTCGAAACTGCTGACCCTGATGTAGCCGATACGTTGACCATGCAAGATAGGTCTCCAAGTGGCGAAAGTGTCAGGGCAACTCTATGACCCTTCGCAGCACCTGTCAAGAAATTAAGAATCGCACTCTATCCTGACTAAGCCATTTAGGCTGGCCTGACATCAGGTTAGGGTATGCCTCAATCTGACGGTAGCGAGTCGCAGGCGTTCGGATCGGCATCGGTTTCGTTCCCTGTCTTGGCACGCGCTTCGAAGCGTTGATAACACTCCAACCCGCAGAAGTGCTCGACGTATTCCGCGCCTTCCGGGGTGAAGGCGGCATCGAGCGGGATTTCCTTGCAGCACACGCAGCAACTGGTGGTGGTCGAGTCACTTGCATTCATGGTGGCACCCCTCCATTGACTGACGAAGACGGCGAATGCCGCCGCCGGCATTGGCTTCGCGAACAGGAAGCCTTGTCCTGTGTCGCAGTCCGCTTGTCGCAATAGATCAAGACTCGCCGATGTTTCCACGCCTTCAGCCACCACATCCATGCCCAGCCCGTGCGCAAGCTGAATCACGGTGTGCACGATGGTTTGGTCGCGGCGGTCGTTGGCGAGCCCGGCGACAAACGATTGGTCGATCTTGAGCGTGCTGATTGGGCAGCACTTCAGATGTTGCAGACAGGAATACCCCGTCCCGAAGTCATCGGCGGCGAAGCGCACACCGATCTGCCGCAAGGCGTCCAGGGCGGGGAAGATCGCCGGATCACCAAACGCGACCGATTCGGTCAGCTCGATTTCGAGATACTCGGCGGGCAACTCGGCATCAGCCAGCACGCCCTTTACCCACCCGTCGAAGTCCGGTCCCACTTGGCTCGCCGAAACATTGACGGCCAGCCGGAACGGTCGCCATGCCAGCATTCGCCAGTCACGCATCTGGCGGCAGGCTTCGCCCAGCACCCAAGCGCCGATTTCAGGCATCAGGCCGGACGATTCGACCACGGGCAGGAACTGGCCCGGTGGCAATAGTCCAAGCGTCGGATGACGCCAGCGCAACAGGGCTTCCGCGCCGACAATCCCACCACTGCGCAGATCGACGACGGGCTGGTAGTGCAGTTCAAGCTGCCCGCGCTCGACCGCTTGGGCCAGTTCCGGCGTCGTCCATCCATCCGGCCGGAAAGCGCTCATTCTCTTTCCCTGAATGCCCGCAACGCCCGCGACAGGGACAGAAGGAACAGGCCGGTCAAACCGAGCGCCGCGATGACCCAATGCTCGCCGAGGAAAGCACCGGCGGTTGTGCCGGCCAGCACGACAGCGAGGATGGGCAGGTGGCAGGGGCAAGTCAGCACAGCCAGTCCGCCCCACAGGTAGCCGGTGATCGGTTTGTGCGTCTCGGACGGCAAGCGCTCGGGGTTGTTCATGGCAGACTCTCCGCGTGCTGTGCCGGCTCGGTCGGCAGGGTGGCCAACTGCACTTCCAGATCGGCCAACGCTTCGCGCCGACGCTCGACGAACTGACGCAGCAGGGCAAGCTGCGCGGCCGCTTCGTCGCCGTCCGCCGCATCCAGCGCCCGGCACAGCCGCGCCAGCGCGTCGAGGCCGATGCCCGCCTCGAAGGCCGCCCGCACGAAGCACAGCCGTTGCAAGGCGGCGTCATCGAACAAGCCGTAGCCGCCTGGTGTGCACGCCACCGGGCGCAGCAATCCGCGCAGCAGGTAGTCGCGCACGATATGCACGCTCACCCCGGCATCAAGAGCCAGCCGGGACACCGTGTAGGCGTTCATTGAACACCTCCTTTTTCTCACCCGGCGCAGCAGGAAAGCTGCTTCACATCCTTGTTGAAGGTCTGCGCCGCGAGCTTCAACCCCTCGACCATCGTCAGGTAGGGGAACAACTGGTCGGCCAGTTCCTGCACCGTCATGCGGTTGCGAATGGCCAGAGCCGCCGTCTGGATCAGTTCACCCGCTTCCGGCGCGACCGCCTGTACGCCGATCAGCCGATGGCTGCCTTCCTCGATAACCAACTTGATGAAGCCGCGTGTGTCGAAGTTGGCGAGCGCACGCGGCACGTTGTCCAAGGTCAAGGTGCGGCTGTCGGTCTCGATCCCGTCGTGGTGGGCTTCCGCCTCGCTGTAGCCCACGGTCGCCACTTGCGGATCGGTGAACACCACGGCCGGCATTGCGGTCAGGTCGAGCGCCGCATCGCCGCCGGTCATGTTGATCGCGGCACGGGTGCCGGCCGCTGCCGCCACATAGACGAACTGCGGCTGGTCGGTGCAGTCGCCGGCCGCGTAGATGTTCGGGTTGCTCGTGCGCATGCCTTGGTCGATGACGATGGCACCTTGCGCATTGACAGTGACCCCCGCTGCGTCCAGCGCGAGGCTGCGCGTGTTCGGTGTCCGACCGGTGGCAACCAGCAGTTTGTCGGCGCGCAATTCACCGTGCGTGGTGGTCAGCACGAATTCACCGTCCATATGGGCGACCTGGCTGGCTTGCGTGTGCTCCAGCACCTCGATGCCCTCGGCACGGAAAGCGGCTGTCACCGCCTCGCCGATGGCCGGGTCTTCACGGAAGAACAAGGTATTGCGCGCCAGGACCGTGACCTTGCTGCCCAGCCGGGCAAAGGCTTGCGCCAGCTCCAGCGCCACCACCGACGAGCCGATTACGGCAAGGCGTTCGGGAATGGTGTCGCTCGCCAGGGCCTCGGTGGAAGTCCAGTAGGGTGACTCTTTCAAGCCCGGAATCGGCGGGACCGCCGGGCTGGCACCCGTGGCGACCAGGCAGCGGTCGAACATCACGACGCGCTCGCCACCCTCGTTCAAACGGACGGTAAGGCTCTGGTCGTCCTTGAAGCGCGCCTCACCGTGCACAACGGTGATGGCCGGATTACCGCCCAGGATGCCTTCGTACTTGGCGTGCCGCAGTTCGTCGACGCGGGCCTGCTGCTGGGCCAGCAGCTTACTGCGGTCAATCGTAGGCACAGTTGCCGCAATACCGCCAGCGAACGGGCTTTCCCGGCGCAGATGGGCGATGTGGGCGGCGCGGATCATGATCTTGGACGGCACACAGCCGACATTGACGCAGGTGCCGCCGATGGTGCCGCGCTCGATCAGCGTGACCTGCGCGCCTTGCTCGACGGCCTTCAGCGCCGCCGCCATCGCGGCTCCACCGCTGCCAATGACCGCTACCTGCACCGGGGGCTCGTTGCCACTGTGCTTTTCGGCGGCGGCCATCCATCCCCGCACCTTGTCGAGCAGTCCGACGCGGTTGTCCGCCAGTGGCGCATCGGCTAGCGTTGCCTTGTAGCCCAGTCCGGCCACGGCGGCAGTCAGCGCGTCCGGCGATGTGCCCGGCACGATGGCGAGTTGCGCTGTGCCCTTCGGATAGGACACCAGCGCCGACTGCACGCCTGGCACTTTCTCCAGCGCTTCCTTGACGTGCGCCGCGCACGAGTCGCAAGTCATGCCGGTGATTTTTAGATGGGTCATGCAACAGATCCTTTATCGTTTGTGGCGCCAGACAATGACGTCCGTTGTGCTGCGGTGCCGTTTTCAGTGACTCACTGCTTGACGCTGGACGGATAGCCCGCGTCTGCGGTTGCCTTGGTCAGCTTCTGCACGCTGGTCTTGGCATCGTCGAAGGTGACGACCGCTTGGCGTGTCTCGAAAGTCACGTCAACTTTGCTGACGCCTTCGACCTTGGAAATCGCCTTCTTGACAGTGATCGGGCAGGCGGAGCAGGTCATGCCCGGTACGGACAGCGTGACGGTCTGGGTGGCGGCCCAGACGGGGGCAACAACGGCGGCGAGGGCGAGGGAGGCAAACAGTTTCTTCATGGTGAACTCCGATCAGTAGAAAAATGGCATGACGTAGGGAAATCCGAGCGCGACCAGAACCAGCGCGGCCACGATCCAGAAAATGAGCTTGTAAGTAGCTCGCACTTGGGGAATCGCGCAGACCTCACCCGGTTTGCAGGCCGCTGCCTGCCGGTAGATGCGCCGCCAGGCGAAGAACAACGCCACCAGCGCCACGCCGATAAAGATGGGGCGATAGGGTTCCAACACCGCCAAGTTGCCGATCCAAGCGCCGCTGAACCCCAAGGCGATCAGAACCAACGGCCCGAGGCAGCAAGCCGAGGCGAGGATGGCGGCAAGCCCTCCAGTGAAGAGCGCGCCGCGCCCGGTTTTTGGTTCAGACATGCGCTTGTCCTTTCGAATTGAAATTGGATAGCGTAACCTTACTTCCGTACTCATGTACGGAGTCAAGCGATATGGAAAACAATTTGGAGAACCTGACCATTGGCGTTTTCGCCAAGGCGGCCGGGGTCAATGTGGAGACCATCCGTTTCTATCAGCGCAAGGGCTTGTTGCTGGAGCCTGACAAGCCCTATGGCAGCATCCGCCGCTATGGCGAGGCCGATGTAACGCGGGTGCGCTTCGTGAAATCAGCCCAGCGGCTGGGCTTCAGCCTGGATGAGATCGCCGAGCTGCTGCGGCTGGAGGATGGCACCCATTGCGAGGAAGCCAGCAGTCTGGCCGAGCACAAGCTCAAGGACGTGCGCGAGAAAATGGCTGACCTGGCGCGCATGGAGGCCGTGCTGTCTGAGTTGGTGTGCGCCTGCCATGCGCGAAGGGGGAACGTTTCCTGCCCGCTGATCGCGTCACTACAGGGTGGAGCAAGCTTGGCAGGTTCGGCTATGCCTTAGCGTGCTTTATTTTCCGTTTTCTGAGACGACCCCGAGAAAAGGAAAGCTGGTTGACATCGTTGAAAAATTAGGCAGGGAGGCGTGCAGCGCCCAATAGCCCGGAAGCTGCGTAAGGCGACTCTGGTTCTGCGCCGCCAAAATGATGACTATAGTCCGAAGACGAAATGATACAGCAGAGACATGATTTCTCCTATGCAATCGGGAGAATTCTTTGGATCCAGGACTGGCGTTCGGTAAAGTTTTGCGGGTAGTGCGGAAGGAAGTCGGTATCACGCAGGAGGAACTGGCCCACGCTGCAGAGATAGACCGGACATTTGTCAGCCTCATGGAGCGCGGCGAGCGGCAGCCGACTGTGCGTGTACTCTTCAGGCTCGCAGCTGCCTTGAAGCTGGAGCCAGTGCGATTGATTCAACTCACCCAGGAACTGGTCGAACAAGACCCTGACGCATAGTTCAGTACCCCCAACCAGCTGAAGCTGGGCCTCGCGTTCATCGGATCGCGAGGATCACGATGAACCACAGGTTACCATCCGATCTTGTGCTTGCTCTCTGTCTCGGCATGGCGAGCGTCGTCCGAAGAATGCAAGTAGGTATTCGTCGTGCTGATCGACTCGTGCCCGAGGTTATCGCGCACGTGCCGAAGATCGACATCATTGTTCGCCATATGGGAACCTGCCGTATGTCGCAACCAGTGGGCTGACGCCTGCGTCATCCGGGCGGCAGCCGCAGCGTACTCGGGACCACGCTGACCAAGTCGATCGGCGGTTTGGGCAAAAATCACTTTGAAAATTTCGTGCACGCCGCCACGTGTCATCGCCCGTAGTTGGCCCCCGATCGGCAACAGCAGCGGCGTCGACTCCCCGGGTACGGGGTACGGTGAATGTCCGAGCTCTCGTCTGTAGCGGCCCAGCTCTACCATCAGCTCGTCGGTTGCCGGCACGATGCGCAACTTGTCGCCCTTTCCGAGCACTTCCAGCCACCACCGCTCTTCGCCGTCGCGGTCGCGTCGGCGAAAAAATCCGCCCATGCTGTTGCTGGTGATCTCAGAAATGCGCAACCCACAAACATAGGAAAGCGAAACAAGCCAACGCAACCTCAAGTAGTGTTCGCGTTGGCGCGGTGTTTCTCTCGGCATCGTGTCGACCGTCATCTTGACCTCGTGCCACATTTCATCATCAAGATATCGGGTAACCCTTGCTTGGGGCCGGCGCCGACGCTCACGTGAGAGCGCAAGTGGATTACCGGCCAGGTAACCCGCGTTGACAAGCCAGGAGAAGAGGGTGTTGAGGATAACCGCGGCCTGACGCTGGCTTGATGCCGACAGCGGCCCGGCGAAAGGTCGCCACCCGGGATGACTTCGCGAATACTTGCGGCCCTCGGCGCTAATCCACCGGCTAGCTGGCTTGGGATCACGCAGGAATCCTTGATAAACGAGCCAATCCTCGTGGGTCAGCGATGAAAGCGGCTTACCGAGTTGCAGCGTGGACCACAGCAGCAACCGCTCGGCTTCCTTGCGATAGTTATCGAATGTGGTCTGCTTATCCAAAAAACGTGCCAGCCAAGCCTTGATCGCATCGATATCGTTATCCGCACGGATCTGGCGCGTGCCGCCGTGTGCCCGGTTGCTTCCGTTTGAGCCATCGATATGTGCTGGTACCACAACAAATTCAAGGGGCGCAACGGAGTATGCGGTGGCAAGGATGCTGTTCGAATCAGGCATAAGGAGGGGAGGGTTAAAGGATTGTCTGCCGATTATAGGAAACCAGGGCGAATTAAACGAGTGAATCACGGTGCCACAGGCGCGGCGATTGACGCACAGCGCTGGAGCACGAATCCAAGGCGCTTGTCCATTATCAGATCGTTAAGTTTGGTCGGGCCTTAGGATGGGGAAACCTCGACACCCGGACTTCAGCCATGCCAAAGATCACACTGCTTCAGCGCGCGAACCTGTCCGAAGACCAGTGGCACTCGGTGCTTATTTCGCTTCTGCGCGGCTTGGCTGCGTTGCAAGTTGCGGCAGCTCACCTGCGCGCCCAAGCCTACCCCGGGTTCGCGACCGTCCAGGAACCGTCGCTGGCATTCCAGGGCCTGGCCGTCGCTACCGGCTTCGCGTATCTGGCAGTGATCGTATTTTTCGTACTGAGTGGCTGGCTGGTCGGAGGCAGCCTGCTGAACCGTCTGGACACCGAGCGCGCCATCGCGAATTATGCGGTCGACCGGGTAACCAGACTATGGATTGTGCTGATACCTACCTTCGGTGCAATGGTCTTATTTGGTATGGCAACAGCCACGCTCGATCCTGCACGACCATCGTTTGCTCTCGATAACGCGTACTCGGCGCCGGCGTTTATCGGTAACCTCGTCGGGCTGCAGAATATCTTCGTGCCTGAGTTCGGCGGTAATTTCCCATTGTGGAGTCTGTCGAACGAGACTTGGTATTACGTGCTTTTCCCGCTGCTGGTGATGCTGTTTCGCACCCAGTCGACTTTTCATCGGCTCCTGATACTGCTGGCGGTCGCCGCAATCGTGCATTTGCTGAACGAAGCGATCCTGCTGTACTTCTCAATCTGGCTCCTGGGGGCAGCATTCTCACGCGTGCGAATCGAATGTGGTCCATTCCTGCGCTGGGCATTATTCCTTGGCTTGGTCGCTGCCGCTGTCTTCATTCGGCTGAAAGGGAAAAGCCACATCGCCGTAGACAGTTTTGTTCAGTACTTGCTGTTCAGCCTAATCTTCGTGTTCTTCCTCTCGAGCATGCAGTTCCAGCGTGCGCGTGGTCGCCTCACCGACTGGCTGAACCGGATTGGTCGATTTTTCTCGGAGTTTTCGTTCACGCTTTATGTGCTGCACATTCCTTTCATGGCAGCGCTACTGCATGTTGCCTCCCCAATCCTGGGAGAAGGCAGGCTTGATCCGAACCGGCCTCTACACCTGCTTGTGTACCTGGTCTTGTATCTCGTGCTCGTCGCCGGTGCTTACCTGTTCCACCTGCCGTTCGAAGCCAACACCTACCGTGTTCGCGAATGGCTCAAGACGGTACTGTATGCCCGCGGACGTCCCGTTAGGGTGTAATTCCAGCGGTGCCGTCATTGGGACACGGGTGGTACCACCGGGGCCGACCGCCATCCTCGCTTTGCTGCCATGGGTATTGCCGGCATTGCCGATGAGGACGGGACCAAGGATGCTTAATAGACGGGACGCACCCTCATTACCGGTGGGCGCCGCAGATGGACGCTTCGGTGGGCGTTTCAGTGCCAAGCGCATTCAAGATCGCGCATGAACTCGCAGAATCAATGGTGACGCAACGGTTCCGCAGGTTCCGAAGCTGTGACTCCAGGGACGATAACGCAGCGATACGCTCGACCACGTGTCCGATATGCTTATCCAGCAGGTCGTTCACGCCTACGCAGTCCCGGTCGGGATGGTCGCGAAAATCCAGCAGAACCCTGATCTCCTCCAGCGTCATATCCAACGCCCGGCAGTGGCGAATGAACTGTAGCCGTTCGCTATGCCGGTCGTTGTAGGTGCGATAGTTGTTCGCCGAGCGCTCAGGCGGCATGAGAAGGCCGATCCGCTCGTAATACCTGATCGTCTCGACCAGGCAGCCCGCCTGCACCGCTAATTCCCCGATTTTCATTTGCCGTTCCGTTTATCACTGGATGAATGCTTGACTCTGTACCTGCTACAGGGTGTTAAATGCAGACTATACACAGTTTGCGAGGATCGGTGATGTCGGATTGTCAAACCAAATCATGTTGCGCGAAGATTGCGCCAGGCGAGCCTGTAGCGGCCGCGGCGGCCGTTCAGGCCAACGGACTGGTCCTTCGAATCGAGCAGATGGACTGCCCGACCGAAGAGGGCCTCTTGCGCGGGGCTCTCGGACGCGTACCAGGCATCGAAGCGCTGGACTTCAACCTCATGCAGCGTCGGCTACGGATCGAGCACACCCTTGAGGACCCTGCGCCGATCATCGCAGCGGTCCGTGCGACCGGCATGGAGCCGGTTGTCGAGGGAGGCCAATCGAATCCTGCAGAGGGCAGGAGCGTGTTCCGGATCGAGAACATGGATTGCCCGACCGAGGAGGCACTCATCCGTAGCAAGCTGTCAACCCTGCCGCAGGTCGGCCAGCTTGAATTCAATCTGGTCCAGCGGCGCTTGAGGGTGACGCATGCGGGGCCCGCAACCGCCATCCTGGAAGCGTTGCAGTCTGTCGGGATGCACGCCGTATTCATCGAGACGGATGCCGAGGCGAAGGCAGAACCTGCACGGCCAGCAACGCGAAAGTGGCAGCACTTGCGCCTGCTGCTCGGCCTGGCCGCATCGGTAGGAGCCGAGGTCATCGCGTGGACGACCGGAGTCGAAAATTCGGTACCGGTCATCCTGCTATCGCTGCTCGCGATCGGGACGACGGGGCTTGGCGTGTACAAGAAGGGCTGGATCGCCCTCAAGAACCGAAATCTCAACATCAATGCCCTGATGTCGATCGCAGTGACCGGCGCCGTGCTGATCGGCCAGTGGCCCGAAGCGGCGATGGTGATGGTCCTCTTCGCGATCGCCGAGATGATAGAAGCCCGCTCTCTCGACCGCGCAAGGAATGCCATCCACGGCCTGATGGCCCTGGCGCCGGACCGTGTCAGCGTCCGTCTGGCGGACGGCACTTGGGAGGATCAGGACGCCGGCACGGTGGCAATCGGCGCCTTGGCCCGTGTTGCGCCCGGCGAGCGAATCGCACTGGACGGGGAAGTGACCTCGGGGCAGTCCTCGGTCAACCAGGCGCCGATCACGGGCGAGAGCATGCCAGTACCCAAAACGGTCGGCGCCAAGGTGTTCGCCGGAACGATCAACGAAACCGGGTCCTTCGAGTATCGCGTCACCGCAGCACACAGCAATTCGACGCTCTCGCGCATCATCCGCGCGGTCGAGGATGCGCAGGGCAGCCGCGCCCCCACACAGCGGTTCGTCGACAGGTTCTCGAGCATCTACACGCCGATTGTGTTCGCCGTCGCGCTTGCCGTCGCCGTCGTGCCACCGCTCCTGCTGGGAGCCGAATGGATGCCCTGGATTTACAAGGCGCTGGTACTGCTCGTTATCGCCTGTCCCTGCGCCCTCGTGATCTCGACCCCGGTGACTGTCGTTAGCGGCCTCGCGGCCGCAGCACGCGCCGGCATTCTCATCAAAGGAGGTGTCTACCTCGAGCAGGGCGGCAAACTGCGCGCGCTCGCGCTCGACAAGACCGGCACGATCACGCAGGGCAAGCCGGAGGTGACGGACGTATTGCCCCTGCAGGGGGATGCTCTCAGCCACCTGCAGCTTGCCGCAGCCTTGGCAGACCGGTCCGACCATCCGGTGTCGACCGCCGTGAGCCGCCACTGGCAAAGCGAAGTCCTGGGCCTTGGCCTGTCATCCGTGAGCGAATTCGAGGCGCTGACCGGCCGTGGAACTAAAGGACGGATCGATGGCAGGTGGTACTACTTGGGCAATCATCGCCTTGTCGAGGAGCTCGGACTCTGTAGCGACGCGACTGAACAAGTGCTGTCCAAACTGGAGGGGGAGGGCAAGACCGCGGTCGTCCTGTGCGACGAAACGGCGCCGCTGATGGTCATCGGGGTAGCCGATACCATCCGCGAAACCAGCCGCGAAGCGATTGCCCAGCTCCACCAGCTGGGGATCCGGACGGTCATGCTTACCGGCGACAATACGGTGACGGCCATGGCGATCGCGCGAGAGGTCGGCATCGACGATGCACGGGGCAACATGCTGCCGGAAGACAAGCTCGCTGCCGTCAATGAGGGGCTCGCGCGCTTTGGCACCGTCGGCATGGTGGGAGATGGCATCAATGATGCGCCGGCGCTGGCCAAGGCCGATATCGGGTTCGCGATGGGCGCAGCAGGCACGGACACCGCCATCGAAACGGCCGACGTCGCACTGATGGACGATGACCTGCGCAAGATTCCACAGTTCATCCGCTTGAGCAGGCAGACCGCCGCCATCCTGAAACAGAATATCATCGCGGCCCTGCTGATCAAGGCAGTGTTCCTGATCCTGGCGATCGCGGGCTCTGCCACCTTGTGGATGGCCGTATTCGCCGACATGGGCGCCAGCCTGCTCGTGGTCTTCAATGGACTGCGCCTGCTCAAGGCCAGGGAAGCACGTAACGGAGCATAGCAGCGACCGCGAGCCCGGCTCCCGCTACCGGGCTGGCTGCGAAAAGGCGAAGACGGGCGCCGCACAGGTAATCCACGCAGTCCAAGGACAGTTAAGGAAGGCCGATGAAAGTTGATCTCAGCAGCTATATCCCGTGCTCTTACGAAGAGGCCGTAGAGCAGGTCAAAACGCCGCGGCTATTGCAGCACGTCGCCTTTCCTCTCGTATCATTCACGCCGTTCACTCCGAACTGCATGCCAACTTTTCTACCGTCACCGGCAGGTACGATGGCGGCACCTGGCTGCGCGCCGGTATGCTTATCCAACAGGTAGCGAGTTCGGGTGGGGGCGGTCGGACTGACAGCGTGTTGACAGGGAAACCACCGAGTATGTTGAAAGCATTTCACCGTGTTCCGCACATGTGCTCTTTCACGGCAGAGGATCGATTGATATGAATCCCAGGCTCAGGCAGGCGTTCAACGCCGAGATGAAGGCAGCGGTCGATTTTTACGCAAAACGGGAATTTGGCAGGGCCTTCGAACATCTGGAAACGGCCCATGTGCTGGGACAGCGCTATGTCGTGCCTCATGTCACGACACACTACTGGATGCTCAGGATCGGCATGAAGCGGCGTTCGCTGCCGGAAGTCTGGGGCCAGTTCCTCCGTATCGTACTGGGTGCATTAGGATCGGCATTCGGGATTGTCCCGGTTGGGAACACCGGCGGCACGAATATCAATATGTTCAAACGGCTACCGGTCGACCCGTGTGTGAAAGAACTGATCGAATAGGGAGCGGCTTCCCGGCCTGACGATCGACAGGCCGTTCAGGACTGCCGCGCTCCCAGGACTGCCCTGATACGGTCGGTCATCGAACTTTTCCCTCGTGCTCGTGCCCGGCGTGATCGGCATGGCCCTGTATCGAGGCCGGGTCGAAGCTGTGTTCTTCCGCCGCTTGCTCGCAGGGCGTCGTTTCGAGCTGGATCGTGCTGTGGTGGATATCGTAGTTGTCTGCGACAAGCCGGCGGATGTTTAACAGCAGGGCCTGGGAATCACCAACGTCTTCACGCTGCACGACGTGCGCCGTCAAGCTGGCTTTGCCGCTCGTGATCGACCAGACATGCAGGTCGTGCACGCTGGCCACGCCCGGCACCCGTTCGATCGCTTCCCGCACTTCGGCGATGCCGAGTCCTTCGGGAACGCCTTCAAGCAGCACGTTCATGCTTGCCTTGAGCAGCGTCCAGGTACGCGGCAGCACCCACAGGCCGATGCCTACGGCGATGAGCGAATCGATCCAGCTCCAGCCAGTGTAACGAATGAGAAGGGCGCCGATGATGACGCCAACCGAGCCAAGCATATCGCTCCATACCTCGAGGTAGGCACCCTTGACGT
Organism: Massilia sp.; assembly: GCF_046293535.1. Classification (NCBI taxonomy): domain Bacteria; kingdom Pseudomonadati; phylum Pseudomonadota; class Betaproteobacteria; order Burkholderiales; family Oxalobacteraceae; genus Massilia; species Massilia sp. The sequence goes on from NZ_JBKBOV010000023.1 coordinate 64,674, forward strand.
TCAAACTGCTGTCCTTGCCGCTCGACAGCAACTTCATGCTGATGAGGTTGACGACCAAGCCCAAGGCGGCAACCAGGAGCATGGTTCCGGACTGGATTTCCGGCGGGTCGTTCAAGCGTTGATAGGCTTCGTACAAAATGTAGATCGCCACCAGGAACAGAAGTATCGCGTTGAACGCGGCGGCCAGGATCTCGAAACGGTAGTAGCCGAATGTGCGCTCGCTGTCGGCCGGCCGCTTGCCGATGCGAATTGCAGCCAGCGAGATCGCCAGCGCCGCGGTGTCGGTAAACATGTGCGCCGCATCCGAAATCAGCGCAAGGCTGTTGGTGAGAATACCTCCGACGATCTCGGCTATGAGAAAGGCCGTCGTGAGGATGAGCGCGATCCAGAGCGGTCGTTCGCTCTGGCCCGGCTGCGCTGCGTGAGAGTGTCCTGAACCCATTGTGCTCCCCTCGAGTTGTCATTGTCGTGTGCCGCCCGATCCTACTTTTGCTTGCCATTTTCCTCTGTGCGCTTCCGAGCTTTCCGCCGAGGACGCTTGTTCCGATCCCTGTATTTCAGCCAGCCGAGGAATACCATCACCATTCCGAACAATGCCAAGCCAATGATGCCGAAAACTTCGAAGAGATTTTCGTGCAATGGCTCTGGCGCCTGCTGTGGCAGTCTCATGTCACCTCCATTCGATGTGGCCTTTCACTTATTTACTTTCCAATCGGTCAGTTCAGCGTCTGGCCGAGATTGATCGCGGTTCGCACACATAACACCGGTACGGCAACAAGTCCGGCTAGTGCATCCAGCACTCCTGGAGCGATGCCGAAGTCGCAAAAGGCGACACCGAACGCGAGCGTAGTCGGTAGCGCCGATAGCGCTGCGTCGGCCATGCTGAAGGCCTCGGCGGCTCGTGCCAGCTCATATGCCAGGCCAGCCGCGGTGACGGTGGCAAGCAATCCTGGCATCGCAAATCCAGCCAATGCCGCGGCATCGAGAGCCTCTCTGTGGAAGATGCCATGTGTCCCCAGCGCTATAACAAATAAAATCAGAATCAGACAACACATGCACAGAGCGATCTGCACGACCGAGAATGCGGCCTCGGCCCTGGGTTTCCGTTGCTCTGCCAGGCTTTCGATCAATAACAGCCGAAACGCAATAGTGGCCGCGTGATGCGAAGCTGCGGCTACCAGGATGACGCTTTCAACAATGATTCCTCCCGCCGCGCAGCTCGCGAAAGCAACTCCTTGCGCAACGATGTCCAGCTTGACGAGCCGACGCCCCAGCGGGGCGCGCCGACTCGAAGTGTCTCGACACATATCGCCCTCCCTGTGTTGGGCCGCAAACGGTCATTGCGGCACATGCGCTTACTGGACGACCACTTTCGCAGGCACCACCGGTTCGTCTTCGCTATCCTTGCGATGCGCGAAGCGGTAGAGCAAGGGAAGCACGAGCAGGGTCAAGGCGGTCGAGGAGAGGATCCCGCCGATGACGACGGTCGCAAGCGGCCGCTGCACTTCGGCGCCCGTACCGGTGGCGATCGCCATCGGCACGAAGCCCAGCGAGGCGACCAGGGCGGTCATCAGGACTGGCCGCAGCCGTGTCAAGGCGCCGTGCGTGATCGCCTGCTCCAGCCCCATGCCTTCTTCACGCAGGGTGCGGATGTAGGAAATCATCACCAAGCCGTTCAGGACAGCCACGCCGGACAGGGCGATGAAGCCCACCGCCGCGGAGATCGACAGCGGGATGCCCCGCAAAGCCAAGGCGATGACGCCACCGGTCAGCGCGAAGGGGATGCCCGTAAAGACCAGCAATCCATCCTTCACGTTGCCGAACATCGCGAACAGCAGCGTGAACACGATGAACAGGGCAAGCGGCACGACGATCTGCAGGCGCTGCGTGGCCGACTCCAGCTGCTGGAAGGTACCGCCCCAACTGGTCCAGTAACCCGGAGGGACCTTGACCTTGGCCGCGATGGCAGCCTGGGCCGCGGGGACAAAGCTGCCGATGTCGCTGCCGCGCACGTTCGCGCTGACAACGATGCGGCGCTTGCCGTTCTCACGGCTGATCTGGTTCGGCCCGGGCGAGAAGTTGAGCGTGGCGACTTCGGCCAGGGGAATGTAGGTCCTGGCACTGCCTTCCGCGCCCGGAAGAGGAATCGGCAACTGCCGCAATGCGTCGAGATCGGCGCGCATCGCTTCCGGCAGGCGAACGACGATGTCGAAGCGGCGGTCGCCCTCGAACATGGTGCCGGCCTCGCGCCCGCCGGTGGCGATCGCCAGGGCCTCCTGCACGTCGGCGATGTTCAGGCCATACCTGGCCGTCTTCTCGCGGTCGATGTCCACGCTCAGCATCGGCAAGCCGCCGGTCTGCTCCACCTTGACCTCGGCTGCGCCCGGAACCCGCTGCAGGACTTCGGCGATTTCCTTGCCGGTCGCTTCCAGCACGGCCATGTCGTCACCGAAGACTTTCACGGCGACGTCGCTGCGCACACCCGAAATCAGCTCGTTGAAGCGCAGCTGGATAGGTTGCGACAGTTCGTACGCGTTGCCGGCGTATTTCTCCGCTTCCTCCTCGATCGCTGCAATCAGCTCGGCTCGGCTCTTCTTCGGCGCCGGCCACGCCGACTCGGGCTTGAGCATCACGTAGCCGTCCGAGATGTTGGGCGGCATCGGGTCGGACGCGATCTCGGCGGTGCCGGTGCGCGCGAATACCCGGTCGATTTCCGGGAACTTCGCCTTCAGGCCCGCCTCGAGCTTTTGCTGCATCTCCACCGACTGGCTCAGGCTCGTCCCGGGAATGCGGATCGCCTGCAGGGCGAGGTCACCTTCGTTCAGATTCGGAATGAACTCGCTTCCCAGCCGGGAAGCCAGCAGGCCCGAGAGCAATACCAGCACGACCGCGCTGGTGATGACCAGCGGGCCGTTGCGCAGGACCTTGGCGAGGGCCGGCGCGTAGAGGCGCTTGGCCGTGACCATGATGCGATTTTCCTTCTCCGTCACGCGCTTGCCGATGAACAGGGCGACCGCGGCGGGGATGAAGGTGATCGACAGGATCATCGCCCCCAGCAGCGCGGCGACCACGGCGAAGGCCATCGGATGGAACATCTTGCCTTCGACACCGGATAGCGCAAAGATCGGCACATACACGACCATGATGATGAGCTGCCCGAACAGAAGAGGTCGGCGCGCTTCCTTCGCGGCCGCGAACACCTCGTGGAATCGTTCCGTAAGGGTCAGCTCGCGCCGGTGATGCTCCTGTGCGTGCGCTAGGCGCCGCACGCAGTTCTCGACGATGACGACCGCCCCGTCGATGATGATGCCGAAGTCGAGCGCGCCAAGGCTCATCAGGTTCGCGCTGACCCGGTAGCTCACCATTCCGGTAAAGGTGAACAGCATCGCGAGCGGAATGACCATCGCGGTGATGACGGCCGCCCGGATATTGCCGAGGAAGAGGAACAGGATCACGATCACGAGGATGGCGCCCTCGAGCAGGTTCTTCTTGACCGTATTGATCGCCTTGTCGACCAGTGCCGTCCGGTCGTACACGGGGATCGCCACCACCCCTTTCGGCAGTGATCGGTTCACCTCGACCATCTTGTCCGCCACGGCCTGGGCCACGGCCCGGCTGTTCTCGCCGATCAGCATGAACACCGTGCCGAGCACGACTTCACGCCCATTTTCGGTTGCCGCGCCCGTGCGCAGCTCGCGCCCGACATCCACCGTTGCGACATCGCGCACACGGATGGGAACGCCGTCGGCGTTGCCGAGGATGGTGTTGCGGATATCGTCCAGGCTGCGCACCTGGCCCGGGGCCCGGACCAGGAACTGCTCGCCGCGGCGCTCGATGTATCCCATGCCGACGTTGCCGTTGTTGCGGTCGATCGCGTTGACGACATCGGTCAGGGACAGACGGTAGGAACTCAACTTGGCCGGATCGGGGGCGATCAGGTATTCCTTCGCGAAGCCGCCGATCGAATTGATCTCGGTGACGCCCGGGACCTGGCGCAGCTGCGGCTTGATGATCCAGTCCTGGATCTCGCGCAGGTCGGTGGGCGTGTAGGGCGTACCATCGGCCTTTTTCGCGCCGGGTTCGCTTTCCACGGTCCACAGGTAAATCTCGCCCAGGCCCGTGGAAATCGGACCCATCGTCGGCGTGACACCCGCCGGCAGGTTCTCCCTGGCTTCCTGGATTCTCTGGTTGACCAGCTGGCGTGCGAAATAGATGTCGGTGGCGTCATTGAAGATGACGGTCACCTGGGACAGGCCATAGCGTGACAGCGAACGGGTTTCTTCGAGCCCCGGCAGGCCGGCCATGACGTTCTCGATCGGGAAGGTCACGCGCTGCTCGACTTCGAGCGGCGAATAGCCGGCCGCCGAGGTGTTGATCTGCACCTGGACATTGGTGATGTCGGGTACCGCGTCGATCGGCAGCTTCTGATAGTTGTAGATGCCGACGGCCGACATCGCGATGACGGCCAGCATGACTAGCCATCGGTGTTCGATGGCAAAGCGAATGATTCGTTCAAACATGTCTGGATCCTCGCTCAGTGCTCATGCTCGGCACTGCCCTTGCCTTGCTGGGCCTTCACGACGAAACTGCCTGTCGTGACATAAGGCGAGCCCGCCGGGAGGCCGGAGAGAATCTCCGTCATCTTGCCATCGCTCGCGCCGGCCGTCACCGGCCGTGCCTCGAAGCCTTTTCCGGTTTTGACGAACACGACAGGCTTGTCCTCGAGCGTCTGGATGGCGTCGGAAACGACGGCGACGGCAGCATCTTTCTGTCCGCTGACGACGGCGACATTCACGAACAGGCCCGGGCGCCAGGCCCGGCCCGGGTTGTCGATCACGACCCGTGCATTGGCGGCGCGAGTCTGTTCGCCGAGGAGGTTCCCGACGTAGCTGACCTTGCCTGCTACCGACGGCCCTCCGGCCGCCGACCTGACCGTGACCGCCTGGCCGACGCGCACAGTGGGCAGGTCTTTTGGCGTGACCGCGATGGTGACCCACACGCTCGACAGATCAGAGACCAGGAAGACATTGGCATCCTCTTTCACCGCTTCGCCTTGCGCGAGATGCTTTTCGACGACGACCCCGGTAAACGGCGCCCGCAGGACATAGCGATTGTCCGCGCCGGATGCCATGTCGGCGCCAATCGCGTCCAGCTTCGCGCGGGCCGCATGCGAGGCGATCTGGGCTTCGCGATATGCCTGTTCGGCCTGCAGATAGTCCTGTTCGGCAGATATCTTCTGTTCCCACAACCTTTTTTCGCGCGCGTAGGTGATGCGCGCGAGCTCGAGCCGCTTGCCGGCGGCCAGGGCGTCGCTGCGCAGGTCGGCCAGTTCGGCGCTGGCGATGACCGCCAGGGCCTGCCCTTTCCTGACATCCTGGCCGAGCGAGGCGGACACGGATTCGGCCACGCCCGCGACCCGCGGCACGACGTGGGCCGTGCGGTCCTCGTTGAAGCGCACCTCGCCGGGCAGGACGAGCTCGGTGCGGATGCTTGCCGGGCCGGCCGCGGCTGTCGCGATGCCGGCGGCCTGGATCTGCTCCGGGCTCATCTCGATGAGGCCGGGCTGCTCGGTATGCTCGTCGGCTTCCCCAGGCTTGGCCTCGGCAATTTCCTCGGCGCGCTCGCCGGCTTCCTGCGCAGGCGCGCCGTCGCCTTTCCAGAAAACGATCAGCAATGCGAGTACGATGCCGACGCCGATCACTGCCGCGATGGAAAGCGCGGATTTCTTGTCGATGTTGAACTTCATGGACTATTCCTGTTGGTATTGGTGACGCCGGGACCGGTATCGGTAAACCGGCCGAGCTCCGCGGCCTGGCGGTAGCTGTCGTAGAGTGCCTGGACGTATTGCGCGCGGCTCTGCAGGAGGGTGCGCTGGGCGTCGAGGACATCGAGGAAGTTGAACTTGCCGGCCTCGAAACCGATGACGGCCGCATCGAAGACCCGTCGTGCTTCCGGAAGGATTTCCTGCCGCATGGTGCGCACCTGTTCCTTCGCCAACTGGGCGCGATGGTAGGTACTGGACAGGGTCTGTTCCAGTTGCAGCTTCTGCGCCTCCCTTTCTGCCTGTGCCTTGTCGGCGCGGCTAAGGGAGGCTTGCAGCCTGCCCTGGTTCCGGTTGAACAAGGGAAGCGGAACCGACACGCCAAGCACGGTTTGCGAGCGCCCCATCTCTTCGTCTTTCTGCCGGCCGACAACGAGGGTGAGGTCGGGCATGCGCTGCGCACGCTCGACCGAAACCTGCGCCTGTTCACGCTCGACTTGCAGGCGGGCGCGCTGCAGCTGTGGTGAGTTGGCCAGTTGCGTCCGCAAGACTTCAAGGGAAGGCAGGACGGCAATCCCGTTCGCCGGCTCGACCAGGGTGAGAATCTCCGGCCGGGTCTGACCCCAGTACGCCGCCAGCATGCCCTGGGCGATGGCCAGTTCACCTTCCGCCTGGGTCAGGTCGAGGCGTGCCGCCGACTCGGCCACAGTGGCGCGCGACAGCTCGACCGGCGACACCCGTCCAGCCGCCACCCGCTTGTCGGCCGCGGTTCTGGCTTTCGAGGCGATCTCGAGCGACGCTCTTGCAAGGCCCGCTCGTTCCTGGGCGCCCAGTGCGTTGAAATATGCCGCGGTCAGGTCGGCGCGCAGATCGGCCCGGGCGACGCTCACGTCCGCGGCTGCTAGCCGGCTTTCGCGCTCGGCAAGCTCGATGCGGGCGCGGCGCTTTCCGCCCAGCTCGACGAGCTGGCTGAGCTCGAAGGTACGCGTACGGGTACCGCGCTGCGTTCCCTCGGTCGTGTAGGAAACTGTCGGATTGGGCAGCAATCCGGCCTGGCGGCGCTCGGCGGCGGCGATGGTGACGTCGAGGGCCCTGGCCCGAAGGCCCGGGTTGGCGGATAAGGCCATATCGACCGCTTGGTCGAGCGTTAAAGTCCGACCGGTGGCCGGGATGATGGGGGCCGCGCTCGACTGCTTGCCCGGCGAATCGCCGGCCAGCTGCGCGGCCGCGGGGAGCGCCCATGCCAATAGCACGAGCGACCCAGCAACAATGCGTGTGGGATGCATGAATAAACTCCGAAAACAATAGGCGAAGGTTATTCAGCGGCGATCCGCGTCAGGACCGTCGTGACGACGTTCCAGGAAGACGATGAAGTGGATGAGCTACGAGCCGCCGCCGAATCAGGCGAGGGCAAGCCACTGAGGCCGCTCGGGCGGCGCCACGTCGACGGAGGACAGGCGAAGCAGGGGGGACGAGGGAGCGATGCGCAGCGGTTCGGATACCGCTACAGCGACCGGGAGTTCCTCGAAGTTGAGAGGGGTGTGGGTGCAGGAAGTACAGTGCGAGTGCAGGGTGCCTGCCTTGGACTTGGACGGCTGGTCGAGCGAGCCCAAGCTTTCTTGAACAGGATCGTCGAACGAAGCGTGGTGGCCGAGATGCTGTGCGGCGCGTCCGGTTTCGTGTTCACAATACTCGGCCACGATGCTCCAGCTAAGTTGAAGCATCATGATTGTTAGCAAAGCATAGATAAAACGCCGAGTCATGGGAAAAGTATAGCATGGCCACTCGCAGGCAATAGTGCGATTGCATCATTTCCTCAGCTTCGCGATGCTTGGCGAATCTCATCGCAAGTGCCGATATTCTCGTCAATATCGGCCTCTTGTGTCCCGATGTCGACTGCGATGTATTCGAATGCCCGTCAAGCGGGCCTCTACATTTCAGTCGGTTGTGTGCTTACTTCAGCTTTAGGATGCGACGTGCGCCCGAAAGAACGATCACACCGATCACCGTACCGACAATCAGATCGGGATATGGCGATCCGGTCCAGGTGACGAGTGCGCCGGCAGCAATCACGCCGATGTTTGCGATGACGTCATTGGCCGAGAAAATATAGCTTGCTTTCATGTGTGCCCCGCGATCCCGTTTCTTTGCGATCAACACCAGGCAGGCAACGTTCGCAACCAGGGCTACCGCGCCCACGCCCATCATCAGGGCCGATTCTGGTTCGCTCCCGAAGAAGGCCCGGCGAACCACTTCACTGAGCGCGCCCAGCGCGAGCACGAGCTGCAGCCAGCCGGCCAAATGCGCTGCACGCGTCTTCAGCGCAGCCGCCCTACCTACTGCGTAAAGGGCCAGGCCGTAGACAGCAGCATCAGCAAACATGTCCAATGAATCAGCCACCAAGCCGGTTGATTCGGCAATCAGGCCCCACACCAGCTCGACCACGAACATGATGGCGTTGATAGCCAGCAGCAGCCGGAGCGTCTTCGCCTCCGACGCGTCGCCGGCCTTGTCGTGACTGGCTTCCTCCTGGGACGAATCCAGTTGCGACCCGATCAGATGGGCGCCGAGCTTCAGTGGGGCCAGCTTCTGCAGGATGGAATCGACTTCTCCCGTATGCGCAACGTGGAGCTGCCGCTGGGAGAGGTCAAAGTTCAGGGACTGAACTCCGCCGACATCCGCCAGTGCCATGCGGATCATGTTCTCCTCGGAAGGGCAGTCCATCTTGGGAATCCCGAGGGTACTCAGCATACGTTTGCTGTGGACTTTCGGCTTGGCTGGATGAGAACCGCGCAACTCGACACCCAGCCGCAAGGGCTGCAGCACCTCCACAAGGGCATCCGCTTTCCCATGGTGAAGCACAGTCACGGTGCGGGCGTTGAGGTCGAAGGCAATGTTGTCGATGCCCGAGACTTTGCCCAAGGCCATCCGAATTAGATTCTCTTCTGAAGGGCAGTCCATCTTGGAGACAAACAGTTCGGTTTCGAGGCGAGCTGCCGCAGGGGTTTGGTTTTGTGTCATGACGATGAGCCTTCGGACAGATATTTTCGAAGGATAAAGCTTCAACCCGCTTCAAGGTCAAGCGTGTTCACCACGTGAGGAGCGGCTCCAGCCGAGGGAATAATCTATTGCTGAGGTGACAGGGCACCGATGATGCTGCAGTCGGAAAACCGACCGCCTCGACATGAGATGAGCAAACGGGAAAGGTGGTCCTTTAATAAGTTGAGGTCCCGGATCTTCTGCTCGACTTCGGCAAGATGCTGCTCGGTCAGCGCAGTCACGGCACAGCAGTCGCCATCGCGGTTGTCGGAAAACGCCAGCAGACTTCGTACCTGATCGATCGTGAAGCCGATTTCCCGTGCACGGCGAACGAAGCTCAGGCGGGCCACATCCTCGCTGCCGTACAGCCGATAGTTGCTGCCGGTCCGGGATGGGGAATCGAGCAAGCCGATTTTTTCGTAATAGCGAATCGTCGCCGCAGGAGTCTGCGCCGCAGCTGACAGCTGGCCTATCGTAAAAGTGCGTGACATGTGCTTGACCTTAAAGTGGCTTCAAGGTTTATAAAGTTCATTTACCAATCCGTCAAGCGAATTCGATCATGCGCACCAAGATGAACTTCTGTGTCACCGCAGCCTTGCTGGCCATGTGCGCAGCTGTGGGTCCTGCCTTTGCCGAAGGCACGGCATTGACGCTTGCCGACGCCGTTGCCAGAGCCCGCGGCCAGGCGCCGCAACTGCAGAGCGCCAATGCAGCACTGCGGGCTGCAGACGCCAATGTGCGCCTGTCCGGCCTGCGGCCGAATCCGACACTTTCCGTGGAAGCGGAAAATGTGATGGGGTCGGGTCGCTATTCCGGTTTCGGCGGGGGAGAAAAGACGGTTTCGCTGTCGATGCCCCTGGAGCTGGGAGGCAAGCGGGGCGCCCGGCTACGCGTGGCCCAGGCCGAGTAAAGTGGACCCATCGGTCAAGACAGTTTTTCAGCGAGTTTAAGCTGTGTCGTTTACTCTCACTGCAGCTGGTCGGCGCTGCCCCGTGATACCCCTTCCTCGCCGCTGGAGAGCCTTATC
>NZ_JBKBOV010000024.1:0-74340 GCF_046293535.1 Massilia sp.
TGCACCGGCTGCGCGGGCGCGGCCGGCGGGGCCGGCTCGGGGCGCGGATCGAGCAGGCGCAGCCCGCCGGCCGGCGCCGCGGCGACCGGCGGCGCCAATGGCAAGCGTGGTGGCGTGACGCTGGGTTGCGGCAGCGGCGCGGGTAACGTCCGCTCCGACGGTGCGGATGTGGCCGGTGGCGGCGCTGGGGGCGCCAGCGTGACCTGGATCGGCCCGCCCGGACCTGCATCGACGCCGGGAATGCCGAACTGGAGCGACAACAGCAGGCCGTGCAACAGCGCCGAGACGACAATGCCGGTGACGAGCCGCCGGTCGCGCTGCGCGAGGGGATCGTTCGGGCTGGAGTCTTGCGCTCGATGCATGCCGTGGCTGGGAAACGATTATTGTCAGGCTGGCATCATAGCGTTTACTCAGCAGCAAGGCGAGCGCGCACGATTGAAGCAGGTCGGGCCCGTGCGGCCCGCTTTGCTAGCGTCGTACCCGGCTGAAGGTGTAGGTTTCGCCATGCGCGAGGTAGATGACGTCCTTCTCCAGGCCGGCCGCCTTGACTTCCCGCGCGAAGTCCTCGAGCGGCGACTTGAACACGTCGTAGTCATTGTAGTGGATCGGCACGGTCTTCTTCGGGCGCACGACCTGCATCATGCGCACGCCGTCCTTGCCGTCCATCGTCACCTTCAGCACACCCAGGATGCGGGTGCCGCCCAGGTGCAGCAGGGCCAGGTCGATGTTCGGGAAGCGCTGCGGGATGGCGCGGATGTCGTCGTAGACCAGGGTGTCGCCGCTGATGTACATGCGGTAGTCGGGCAGGTCCGGGTTGGGCCCGAAATCGAGCACCGAACCCATCACCTTGGGCAGCAGCACGGCCACGCCCGCCGGGCCATGGCGTCCGGGCGTGGCGGTCACGCGCAGGCGCGAAGCGCCCTTGCCGACTTCCAGCCGGTCCCAGCTGCTCAGGCCGAAGATGCGCGTGAATCCGAGGCGCTTGAGGCGCTCGCCGCCCTCCTTGGTGGTGACGATGGGCGTGGCGCGGTTGAGCTTTTCCTGCACCAATTGGTCGAAATGGTCGCCGTGGAAATGCGAGAGCACAACCAGGTCGATCGGCGGCAGGTCTTCGAAGCGGATTGCCGGGTTGGTCAGGCGCTGCGATTTCAGGCCGTAGCCGAGGTGGACGTGGTCGCCCTTGTGCAGGAAGTTGGGATCGGTGAGGATCGTGAAGCCCTGGTAACGGATGATGACCGTGGCGGTGCCGATGAACTGCACGGTGCCCGTATTCGCATCCGCAGCCTCCGCCACCGCGGCGCCATCCTCCGCCAGCTGCAGCCTGAAGGTCTCGCCCTGGGCCGGCGTGGCGGTCGCGTCGGCCTGGGCGGCCGGGACCATGGCGCATAGCGCGGCAAGCAGGAGCGACAGGCGCAGGCAAAGACGGATGCAGGGCTGGAACAGTCGAGCGAACGGCATGATCGGTCTCCGAAAGCGTGCCCGCCGGGACGGCGCGCACTGCTGCCGGAACGTTAACACGGCAGCGCCGTGGGCGTCGTTCGCTTGCCTGCATGCGGCTGCAGGGATTACAGCTTGGCGACCAGGCCGGCCAGGTGCTGGCGCGCCTTCTGCCATTCGGTGCCAAGCAAGGCCGCCGCGCATTGCGGGCAGGCCTCGAAGGGATTGCAGTCGTGCTCGAGCGCGACGTAGTTGGTGCCCGTTACCGTCTTGCCCTGGTAACTGTCGACGCGCCCGCCTGGCGCGGCTGGGCCGCCGGCAGCAGCATCGGCGCCCTGCCCGGCCCATTTGGCGAAGGCGGCGGTGGCGACGCCGTCGGGCACGTACCAGCGGCGTTTGGTGGGATTCCAGCGGGCGCCAAGGGCTTTCGCTTCATCCTTCTCGGCATAGGGAACATTGAGGAAAAGCATGCGATCAGAAAAAAGTAGTCACGCGACGGATGGCCTGCCCAGCTGGGTTCGAACCAGCGACCCTCAGCTTAGAAGGCTGATGCTCTATCCAACTGAGCTATGGGCAGTTCAGACGGCACGCATGAAACGGCCGGAAATGAAACGGGCTGTCGAACGACAGCCCGCGGAGGAAGCTTTGGTCGGAGTACAAGGATTCGAACCTTGGACCCCCTGGTCCCAAACCAGGTGCGCTACCGGGCTGCGCTACACTCCGATGTGGGCTTGATGATACTCCCGCAACGAAGGCGCGTCAAATTGGCGCGCGCCTCATGGCGCAGCGGCCTTCAGGCGGCCAGCTTGTCGGCGATGCGGCGCGCCATGTTTTCGGCGACATCGGCTTCCTTGGCCTCGACCATGACGCGGATCAAGGGTTCGGTCCCCGAGGCGCGGATCAGCACGCGGCCCGACTCGCCCAGCTCGCGTTCGACCGCTTCCTTCTCGGCCACCACGGCCCCGTTCTGGGTCCAGTCGAAGCCCGGCGTCACCTTCTTGTTGATCAGGGTCTGGGGATAGAGCTGCAGTTCGCTGCAGCATTCGGCCAGCGACTTGCCGCTGCGCTTGAGCGCCGACAGCACCTGCAGCGCCGACACGATGCCGTCGCCGGTGGTGTGCTTGTCCAGCGCCAGCAGGTGGCCCGAGCTCTCGCCGCCGAACAGCCAGCCGCGCTCCTGCATCACTTCCAGCACGTAGCGGTCGCCCACCTTGGCGCGCGCGAAGCCTACCCCCATCTGCTTGAATGCCACTTCCAGCGCCATATTGGTCATCAGGGTGCCGACGGCGCCCGCCACCGGGCCGGTCGACATGCGGTCGCGCACCATCAGGTAGAGCAGCTCGTCGCCGTTGTAGACGCGGCCGGTGGCGTCGACCATGATCAGGCGGTCGGCGTCGCCGTCCAGTGCGATGCCGAGGTCGGCCTTGTTGGCCACCACCGCTTCGGACAGCGCTTTCGGCGCGGTCGCGCCGACGCCGGCGTTGATGTTGAAGCCGTCGGGCGTGGCGCCGATCGACACGACCTCGGCGCCGAGTTCATGGAACACGTGCGGGGCGATGTTATAGGCCGCGCCGTGGGCGCTGTCGACCACGATCTTGAGGCCGCGCAGGTCCAGCTCGTTCGGGAAGGTGCTCTTGCAGAACTCGATATAACGGCCCTGGGCGTCGCGCAGGCGGGTGGCGCGGCCCAGCTTGTCCGAAGGCACGCAGCCCATCGGCTGGTCGATCGCCTCTTCGATCTCCAGCTCCACCGCGTCCGGCAGCTTGGTGCCGTGCTCCGAGAAGAACTTGATGCCGTTGTCCTGGAAGGGATTGTGCGAAGCCGAGATCACGACGCCTGCCTGCAGGCGCAGCGCACGGGTCAAGTAGGCGATCGCCGGGGTCGGCATCGGCCCGGCCAGCATTACGTCGACCCCGGCCGCCGAGAAGCCCGCTTCCAGCGCAGCTTCCAGCATGTAGCCGGAAATACGGGTGTCCTTGCCGATCAGGACGACAGGACGGCCGCTGCTCGACTTCGCCCCCTTGGCCAGCACCGTGCCGGCGGCATAGCCGAGGCGCATGACGAATTCGGGCGTAATTGGCGCTACCCCCACGAGGCCGCGAACACCATCCGTACCAAAATATTTCCGTGCCATTCTTTTACTCTTTCGCGAATTAATCTTGCTGTTTTAGTCTTGGGTGGCGGCGAGCCATACCTTCAAGGCATCGGCCGTCTCGGCTACATCATGCACACGCACAATTTTAGCGCCATGCGCCACCGCAGCCAATGCCCCGCCGATGCTGCCCGCCGCGCGCCCCTCCACCGGCCGGCCCGTAACGGCGCCGATCATGGACTTGCGCGACAGCCCCGCCAGCACCGGTAAACCGAGCTCGTCGCGGATGCGGCCGAGTTGGCGCAGCAGCGCATAGTTGTGCTCGACGGTCTTGCCGAAGCCGAATCCCGGATCGATGCAGATGCGTTCCCGGTCGATGCCGGCGCGCTCCAGGCTATCCACGCGCTCGCGCAGGAAATCGATCACCTCGCCCACGACGTCGAGGTAAGCCGGCGCCTGCTGCATGGTCTGCGGCGTGGCCTGCATGTGCATGACGCACAGCCCGCAGTCGCTGTCGCGCACCGCCTCGATGGCGCCCGGTGCGCGAAAGCCGTTGATGTCGTTGATCATGTCGGCGCCGGCGATGATGGCTTCCACCATGACTTCCGGCTTGCAGGTGTCGACCGACAGTGCGCAGTCGAGGGTACGCAGCGCATACAGGGTCGGTATCACGCGCGCCAGTTCTTCGGCCACCGGCACGCTGGGCGAGCCCGGGCGGGTCGACTCGCCGCCGACATCGATCATGGTGGCGCCGTCGCGGATCATGGCCTCGGCATGTGACAGCGCAAATTCGAGGCCCTGGTAGCGGCCGCCATCGGAGAAGGAATCGGGGGTGACGTTGAGGATGCCCATCACGACCGGGCGGGCGGCATCCGGGCCTTCCAGCGCGAAGCTGTACTGGCCGCATTGCAGATTCTTGGGCATGGAGAGTATGGGATGGCGTTAACGCGCAAAAGGCATCCGGGGATGCCTTTTGCTGGGGTAGAACTAGGCGCTCAAATCAGGCCGGTGCAGTGGCGTTCGGCGCCACGCCGCCGCCACTGTCGCTCGGCGGGTTACGCTTGGTGAGCAGACCGGTCTTCGGCTGGCGCGGCTCGCGGCCGGCCATGATGTCGTTGATCTGGTCGGCATCGATGGTTTCCCAGTCGAGCAGCGCCTTGGTCATCACTTCGACCTTGTCGCGATTCTCCTCCAGCAGGCGGCGCGCCAGCGCGTACTGCGTGTCGAGGATGTTGCGGATCTCGGCGTCGACCTTCTGCTGCGTCGCTTCCGAGATGGTCTTGGTGGCGCCGCCGAAGAAGCCTTCGTTCTCGCTGTCTTCGTAGACCATCACGCCCATGCTCTCGGACATGCCGAAGCGGGTGACCATCGAACGCGCCAGCTTGGTCGCGCGGGCAAAGTCGTTCGAGGCGCCGGTGGACATCTGGCCGACGAAGATCTCTTCGGCGATACGGCCGCCGAACAGGATCGAGATTTCTTCGAGCATCTTGTCCTTGTAGCCAGACAGGTTGTCGTGCTCAGGCAGCTGCCAGGTCAGGCCCAGGGCATAGCCGCGCGGCATGATCGTGACCTTGTGGACCGGGTCGGCCTTCGGCAGCAGCTTGGCGACCACCGCGTGGCCCGACTCGTGGTAGGCCGTGTTGCGGCGCTCTTCCTCGCGCATGACCATCGACTTGCGCTCCGGACCCATGTAGATCTTGTCCTTCGCGTCTTCGAAGTCGATCATCTCGACCAGGCGCTTGCTGCGGCGCGCCGCGAACAGGGCTGCCTCGTTGACCAGGTTGGCCAGGTCGGCGCCCGAGAAGCCCGGGGTGCCGCGCGCCAGGATGTCGGCCTTGACGTCGGTTCCGATCGGCACTTTACGCATGTGCACGTTCAGGATCTGCTCGCGGCCGCGGATGTCCGGCAGGCCCACCATCACCTGGCGGTCGAAACGGCCCGGACGCAGCAGCGCTTTATCGAGCACGTCGGCGCGGTTGGTGGCGGCGATCACGATGACGCCCGAGGAAGCTTCGAAGCCGTCCATCTCGACCAGCAACTGGTTCAGGGTCTGCTCGCGCTCGTCGTTGCCGCCGCCCATGCCGGCGCCACGATGGCGGCCGACGGCGTCGATCTCGTCGATGAAAATGATGCAGGGCGAATGCTTCTTGGCGTTCTCGAACATGTCGCGAACACGCGACGCACCGACGCCGACGAACATCTCGACGAAGTCGGAACCGGAGATCGAGAAGAACGGCACCTTGGCTTCGCCGGCGATGGCGCGCGCCAGCAGGGTTTTACCGGTACCCGGAGGACCGACCATCAGCACGCCGCGCGGAATACGGCCACCCAGCTTCTGGAACTTGGTCGGGTCTTTCAGGAAGTCGACGATTTCCGAGACTTCTTCTTTCGCTTCGTCGCAACCGGCGACGTCGGCGAAGGTGACGGTGTTGTTGGTTTCATCGAGCATGCGCGCCTTCGACTTGCCGAAGGAGAACGCGCCGCCCTTGCCGCCGCCCTGCATCTGACGCATGAAGAAGACCCATACGCCGATGAGCAAGAGCATCGGGAACCAGGAAATGAAGACCTGCTGCAGGAACGAGGGTTCCTCCGGCGGCTTCACGTCGAAGCGCACGCCGGCCTCGCGCAGGTCGCCGATCAGGCCGCGGTCGAGGATGGTCGCGGTGGCGCGGACCTTGGTGCCTTCCTGCGTGGTCGCGGTGATATTCGAACCCTCGATCACGACGTCCTTGATGCGACGCGCCTTCACCTCATCGAGAAGCTCGGAATAAGCGATGGTCTTGCTGCCGCCGGCGACGCTGTGGTTGTCGAACTGCTTGAACAGCATGAACAACAGCAGCGCAACGACCACCCAGATGGCGGATTTGGAAAACATATTATTCACGAAAACTCCTCCGATGCGGATTGCATCTCTACCGATTTCAGTATGACGATTTTAACCGCAATAAGCCGACGCTGCTACGCAAGCGACGCAATAGTGCTGAAATGTCATTTTTTCTTGCCAAACCGGCCACGCATGGCATGCGTAAGCGGCCTCACGCGGCTGATGTGCGGTTGCCGCGCCGAATATCAAGGGCAAAACGCTGGTCTGGATCGCTTTTTACGCTACTGGATTCTTCAGACCGCGCCCAAGCAGGAAAATTTCCGAGGATTTGTCCCGGCTCGCCTTTGGTTTGACCTGCTTGACGGTCTTGAATTCGGTTCGAAACTTTTCCAGTATCTGGGTAAATCCCATATCTTTAAAGCACTTGACCAGTAATGCCCCACCCGGTTTCATGTGCATTTGAGAAAACTCAACGGCCAGGTCGATCAGGTGTTCCATCCGCGCCGCATCCGCGGTCGGGATGCCGGACAGGTTGGGCGCCATGTCGGACAGCACCAGGTCGGCCTTGCGCCCCTGCAGCAATTCGTCGAGCTGGACCAGCACCTCTTCTTCGCGAAAATCGCCCTGGATATACTGGACGTCGGCGATCGGCTCCATCGGCAGCATGTCGAGCCCGATGATGATGCCGTGGATGCCGCCACCGTCGGCGCCGGCCAGCTTGCGCCGGGTGTACTGGGCCCAGCTGCCGGGGGTGCAGCCGAGGTCGACGATGACCTGGCCCGGCTTGATCAGCTTTTCGCTTTCGTCGATTTCCTTGAGCTTGTAGGCCGCGCGCGCACGGTAACCCTCTTTCTGGGCCAGTTTGACGTAGGGGTCGTTAATATGGTCGTGCAACCAGTTTTTGTTTAATTTGTTCTTGGCCATTCGCGTAGAATACTGCTTTTAAAGGTACATCCAAAAAATTATTATGCTTAAACTCACTCCGGCCGAGCGCAGCGCACTGCGCGCCGAAGCCCACGGACTCAACCCAGTCGTCATGATCGGCGAATCCGGCCTGACCGAATCGGTCATGAAGGAAATCGCTTCCAGCCTGGACGCGCACGGCCTGATCAAGGTGCGCGTGTTCGGCGACGACCGCGAAGCCCGCATCGCCATGTATGAACAGATTTGCGCGGAACTCGACGCGGCGCCTGTCCAGCACATCGGCAAGCTGCTGGTGCTCTACCGTCCAAAGAAGGAAGCCGTCAAGGAACGCAGCAGCAAGGCCGGCAAGGGCATGCGCGAGGTCACCATCGTCAAGGCCAGCGCCAGCGGCACCAAGAAGCCGAGCGTCACCAAGGTCATGCTGAAAGGAAACGAGCGCGTGACGGCGGGCGGCAACATCAAGCGCGCCAAGCCGCGCCAGGCTTCCACCAAGAAGAATGCACTGAACAAGTGATCGGCGCGCGCCGCGCGAAAACCGGGGTGACCCGGTTTTTTTTCGTCCACCGGCCGTGGACGGGTCAGCGGCTCTTGAGTACCAGCACGGCCGCCAGTACGCTCTCGATGACATGGAACAGCTGCGACACCCCGTGCATCACGGCGAACTGCGTCCAGTAGGGCGAGGCCCTCACCCCGCCCGGACCCGCCAGTTCGCGCATCTGCGCCATGCCCGGCTGCAGTCCGATCCACATCACCAGCGCGCAGGCCAGCATGGCCAGCACCAGCAAATTCAAAAAACGGCGCCGCCCGGCGTCGAGGTCGCCGGACCAGCGCAGCAACACCAGCATGGCGGCCGCACAGCCGAGCGAGATCCAGCCCAGGCGGTGCAGCAGGACGGCGACGACGTCGCCGGCCACGGTACTTGGCACCGCCGCGAACACCGCCGGCGCCGCGATGTAGCCAAGCACCCACAGCGTCCCCGCCCACAGCACCGCCACCAGGAGCCGTGCGGCCGCGATGCGGGAAACGGAACGGGACGGCACGGGCGTCCGGGCCTCGGTCATCAGACGTAGCGGACTTCGAGGATTTCGTATTCGCGCGGCCCCGACGGCGCCTGCACTTCGACCACGTCGCCGGCATACTTGCCGATCAGGGCGCGGGCGATCGGCGAGGTCACCGACACCTTGTTCAGCTTGATGTCGGCTTCGTCGAGGCCGACGATCTGGTAGCTCACCTTCTGGCCGTTTTCCAGGTCTTCCAGGTCCACGGTCGAGGCGAACACGACGCGGCCTTCCGCATCCAGCGTGGCCGGGTCGATGATCTGGGCGGCGCTCAGCTTGCCCTCGAGTTCCGCGATGCGGCCCTCGACGAAGGCCTGGCGCTCTTTCGCGGCATCGTATTCGGCGTTTTCGGACAGGTCGCCGTGCGAACGCGCTTCGGCGATCGCATCGATCACGATACGGCGCTCCTTGGTCTTGAGCTGGTGCAGCTCTTCCTTCAGGAGTTCGGCGCCGTATTTGGTCAGTGGTACGGTAGTGTTCATGTCGCTCTACGTTGATTCGTGATTGGACGCACCAAACCAAAACCACAGAGGCGCGCGGCGCAGGCCGCGCGAGCTCTGTGGTTGTTTGGTACTACGTGCTGCTTAGTTTAAGGTTTTATGGAGACCTTGTAAATCGTAGACGCGCAGCTCGTCCAGGCAGCGCATGCCCTCGATCGCGGCTTCCGCGCCGGCGATGGTCGTGTAGGTGACCACGCGCGACTGCAGGGCCGAGGTACGGATGGTGCGCGAGTCGGTGATCGCCGAACGCTTCTCTTCCACGGTGTTCACCACCATGACGATCTCGCGGTTCTTGATCATGTCGACCACGTGCGGACGGCCTTCCAGCACCTTGTTCACCTGGCGCACCGGGATGCCGGCCGCTTCGATGACGGCCGCGGTGCCCTTGGTGGCCACCAGCGAGAAGCCCAGCGCCACCAGTTCGCGCGCCACCGAGACGGCGCGCGGCTTGTCCGCACCCTTCACCGACAGGAATACCGTGCCCTTGGTCGGCAGGATGATGCCGGCGGCCAGCTGCGACTTCACGAAGGCTTCGCCGAAGGTCTCGCCCACGCCCATCACTTCGCCGGTCGACTTCATCTCCGGGCCCAGGATGGTGTCGACGCCCGGGAACTTCACGAACGGGAACACGACTTCCTTGACGCTGTAGAACGGCGGGGTCACCTCCTTGGTGACGCCCTGCTGGGCCAGGGTCTGGCCGACCATGCAGCGCGCCGCGATCTTGGCCAACTGCAGGCCGGTCGCCTTCGAGACGAAAGGCACGGTACGCGAAGCGCGCGGGTTCACTTCCAGCACGAACACGGTATCAACCGTCTTGCCGTCGACTTCCGACTGCTGGATCGCGAACTGCACGTTCATCAGGCCGACCACGTTCAGCGCCTTGGCCATCAGCGAAGTCTGGTGCTTCAGCTCGGCGATGGTCTCCGGCGACAGCGAGTACGGCGGCAGCGAGCAGGCCGAGTCGCCCGAGTGCACGCCGGCCTGTTCGATGTGCTCCATCACGCCGCCGATGAAGGTGGCTTCGCCGTCCGAGATGCAGTCGACGTCGACTTCGATGGCGTCGTTCAGGAAGCGGTCCAGCAGCACCGGCGAATCGTGCGAGACCTTGACCGCTTCGCGCATGTAGCGCTCGAGGTCGCGCTGCTCGTGGACGATCTCCATGGCACGGCCGCCCAGCACGTAGGACGGGCGCACCACCAGCGGGTAGCCGATCTCGTCGGCCAGCGCCAGGGCGTCGGTTTCGGTGCGCGCGGTGCGGTTCGGCGGCTGGCGCAGGCCGAGCTTCTGCAGCAGCTGCTGGAAGCGCTCGCGGTCTTCGGCCGCGTCGATCATGTCCGGCGAGGTGCCGATGATCGGCACGCCGTTGGCTTCGAGGTCGAGCGCCAGCTTGAGCGGGGTCTGGCCGCCGTACTGGACGATCACGCCTTCGGGTTTTTCCAGGTCGACGATTTCCAGCACGTCTTCCAGGGTCAGCGATTCGAAGTACAGGCGGTCCGAGGTGTCGTAGTCGGTCGACACGGTCTCCGGGTTGCAGTTGACCATGATGGTCTCGTAGCCGTCTTCGCGCATGGCGAGGGCCGCGTGCACGCAGCAATAGTCGAATTCGATGCCCTGGCCGATACGGTTCGGGCCACCGCCCAGCACCATGATCTTCTTCTTGTCGGTCGGGTTGGACTCGCACTCCTCGTCGTAGGTCGAGTACATGTAGGCCGTATTGGTCGCAAACTCGGCGGCGCAGGTGTCGACGCGCTTGTACACCGGGCGAATGCCCAGCTCGTGGCGGCGCGCGCGCACCGCTTGCGGCGTGGTCTGCATCAGGAAGGCCAGGCGGCGGTCCGAGAAGCCCTTCTGCTTGAGCTTGTAGAGCAGCGGCTTGTCCAGGTTTTCCAGCTTCTGGTGATCCAGCCACAGTTCGATGTCGACGATCTCCTTGATCTGCACCAGGAACCACGGGTCGATCTTGGTCAGGTTGTACACTTCTTCCAGGGTGAAGCCCTGGGCGAACGCGTCGCCCACGTACCAGATGCGCTCCGGGCCCGGCTCGCCGAGTTCCTCTTCGATCTTCTCGCGGTCGCGGGTCTTCTCGTTCAGGCCGTCCACGCCCACTTCCAGGCCGCGCAGGGCTTTCTGGAAGGATTCCTGGAAGGTGCGGCCCATGGCCATCACCTCGCCCACCGACTTCATCTGGGTGGTCAGGTGCTTGTCCGCGGTCGGGAATTTTTCAAACGTGAAGCGCGGGATCTTGGTAACCACGTAGTCGATCGACGGCTCGAAGGATGCCGGGGTCGCGCCGCCGGTGATCTCGTTGCGCAGCTCGTCCAGCGTGAAGCCGACGGCCAGCTTGGCCGCGACCTTGGCGATCGGGAAGCCGGTGGCCTTCGAGGCCAGCGCCGAGGAACGCGACACGCGCGGGTTCATCTCGATGACGATCATGCGGCCGTCCTTCGGATTGATCGCGAACTGCACGTTCGAACCGCCGGTGTCGACGCCGATCTCGCGCAGCACGTTGATCGACGCGTTGCGCATGATCTGGTATTCCTTGTCGGTCAGCGTCTGCGCCGGCGCGACGGTGATCGAGTCGCCCGTGTGGACACCCATCGGATCCAGGTTTTCGATCGAGCAGATGATGATGCAGTTGTCCTTTTTGTCGCGGACCACTTCCATCTCGTACTCTTTCCAGCCGAGCAGCGACTCTTCGATCAGGAGTTCGCTGGTCGGCGAGGCTTCCAGGCCGCGCTTGCAGATCTGCTCGAATTCTTCCTCGTTGTAGGCGATGCCGCCGCCGCTGCCGCCCATGGTGAAGGACGGGCGGATGATGGTCGGGAAGCCCAGCTCGCGCTGCACGCCCCAGGCCTCTTCCATCGAGTGGGCGATGCCCGAACGCGCCGAACCGAGACCGATCTTGGTCATCGCTTCCTTGAACTTGGCGCGGTCTTCGGCCTTGTCGATCGCTTCCGGCGTGGCGCCGATCAGCTCGACATTGTATTTTTCCAGCACGCCGTTGTGGTGCAGGTCGAGCGCGCAGTTCAGCGCGGTCTGGCCGCCCATGGTCGGCAGGATCGCGTCCGGACGCTCCTTGTCGATGATGCGCTCGACGACCTTCCAGGTGATCGGCTCGATGTAGGTGACGTCCGCCGTTTCCGGGTCGGTCATGATGGTCGCCGGGTTCGAGTTGACCAGGATGACCTTATAGCCTTCTTCGCGCAGGGCCTTGCAGGCCTGGGCGCCCGAATAGTCGAATTCGACCGCTTGGCCGATGACGATCGGACCCGCGCCGATGATCAGGATGCTTTTGATATCACTACGTTTTGGCATTTACTTTTTCTCCGCTGCTTGCATCAGGCCGATGAAGCGGTCAAACAGGTAGGCGACGTCGGTCGGGCCGGGCGAGGCTTCCGGGTGGCCCTGGAAGCAGAAGGCTGGCTTGTCGGTACGCTCGAAGCCCTGCAGCGAACCGTCGAACAGCGACACGTGGGTGACGCGGCAGTTGCCAGGGAGCGTCTCCGGATCGACCGCGAAGCCGTGGTTCTGCGAGGTGATCAGGACCTTCTTCGAATCGAGGTCCTGCACCGGGTGGTTGGCGCCGTGGTGGCCGAACTTCATCTTCATGGTCTTGGCGCCGGATGCCAGCGCCATGATCTGGTGGCCGAGGCAGATGCCGAAGGTCGGGATGCCCTTCTCGATCAGCTCCGCGCTTGCCTTGATCGCATAGTCGCACGGCTCCGGGTCGCCCGGGCCGTTGGCCAGGAAGATGCCGTCCGGGTTCAGTGCGAGCGCATCGGCGGCGGTGGCTTGCGCCGGCAGCACGGTCACTTTGCAGCCGCGCTCGGCCAGCATGCGCAGGATGTTGCGCTTGACGCCGTAGTCGAAGGCGACCACGTGGTATTTCGGATTGTCCTGCTTGCCAAAGCCCTCGCCGAGCTTCCACTCGGTTTCGGTAAAGACATAGGGCTCCTTGACGGACACGACCTTGGCCAGGTCCATGCCTGCCAGGCCCGGGAAGGAACGCGCCAGTTCCAGCGCCTGGGTGTCCAGCGGCTCCTTGCCCTGGATGCCGGTCAGGATGGCGCCGGCCTGGGCACCCTTCTCGCGCAGGATGCGGGTCAGCTTGCGGGTGTCGATGCCGGCGATGGCGACCACGTTTTCTTGCTTCAGGTAGTCCGACAGCGACTGAGTGGAACGGAAATTCGATGCCAGCAGCGGCAGGTCACGGATGATCAGGCCGGCGGCGTGGACCTTGGATGCCTCGACGTCGGCCGGGTTGACGCCGTAGTTGCCGATGTGCGGGTACGTCAGGGTAACGATCTGACGCGAGTAGCTGGGGTCGGTGAGGATTTCCTGGTAGCCGGTAATCGCGGTGTTGAACACCACTTCGCCGGTCGTGTGACCGGTGGCACCAATGGAAACTCCTTTGAAAATCGTTCCGTCAGCGAGGGCCAGGATGGCCGGGACGGCTGGGCCAGAAAAAAATGGCGGCAAGGGTAACTCCCAATAAAGTTACCGTAGCTTCGCCACGTCAGACCGGCATCCAACAAACCCGGGCGGAGACTGCTTGCCGGTAGCTGGACATCTAGTTGAATGAGGGATGGTGGGTAGGCGCTACGGCAAATGTGTGAATGGTTAAACTTCCGAATTATAGCGCGGAATGGACCTATTCGGCAATGCAGCAATTCTACAAAAGTGGCGCTGATTTTGCCCAAACGTGTGCGAAAGCGGCGCGCAAAAGGATGTTTTGCTGCTTCTGTGAAATAAAAGAAAAAGGCACCCGCAGGTGCCTTCGACTCACAGCAAGGTGACGAGCCCGGCGCTCAGGCGCCCGTCAAGGCCGCGATGCCGGCCTTGGCGATCTGCGCATCCTCGGTCGACTTTACGCCCGAGACGCCGACGGCGCCGATCACGTGGCCGTCGACCACCACCGGTACGCCGCCTTCCAGCATGCCTTCAAGCTCCGGCGCCGACAGGAAGGACACGCGGCCGTTGTTGATCACGTCTTCGTAGATCTTCGACTCACGGCGGCCAAGGGCCGCGGTCCGGGCCTTGGCCGGCGCGATATGGGACGAGGCCGGCGCGGCGCCGTCGAGACGCTGGAACCACAGAAGGTGGCCGCCGTCGTCCACGATGGCAAACGAGACCGCCCAATTGTTGCGTAGCGCCTCGGCTTCGGCGCCCGCGGCGATCTTCTTGACGTCTTCGAGGGTGAGGAAGGGCTTGGTTTGCATGATGAGTCCGTTCATTGAGGCTGTTGTTTGGCCTTGAGCTTGGCCTTGATCTGGGGCATGACGGCGGCGGCCGCCTGCTCGCCGGCGAGGATCGCCAGGTTGCGGTTGCTGAAGTCGGCACTGCCCATGTTGCCGAGGTTCGGCGTGATCACGACATCGGCTTCCTTCAGCTCGAAGTGATTCAGGCGCTGACCCATGATACTGAAGGTCTGCATCAGGACGTCAAGCGAACTGGCGGTGGCGGCCCCTTCTGTTGCACTCGAAATGTTGACCGCGATAATGAAATCGGCGCCCATGTCCTTGGTGAACTTGACTGGCACCGGGGCCACCAGGCCGCCATCGACATACGAATTAGCGCCGATCTTCACCGGCTGAAACACGCTCGGCACCGCCGAGGAGGCGCGCACGGCCATGCCGGTATTGCCCTTGTTGAAGAGGATCGGCTGGCCGGTCTTGAGGTCGGTGGCGACGGCGCCGAAGCGGATCTTCAAACGCTCCATCGGCACGTTGCCCACGGCCTTGTTGACGTAGTTCTGCAGCGCCTCGCCCTTGAGCACGCCGGTCGACTTGCCGAACAGCGGCAAGGCCCAGTCGGAAATCGTGGCCTCGTCCATGGCCAGCGCGGTCTTTTGCAATGCGAAACCGTTCAGGCCGGAGGCGTACAGGGAGCCGACCACCGAGCCGGCACTGGTGCCGACCACGATCTCGGGCACGATGCCCTGGGCTTCGAGCGCCTTGATCACGCCGATGTGGGCGAAGCCACGGGCGGCGCCGCCGCCGAGGGCGAGGCCGATCCTCACTTTGCGCGGCGGCGCGGGCGGCGTCACCTGCTGGGCGACGGGCGTTGCGGGAGGCTGGGTCGGGGTGCTGCCGCAGGCGGAAAGCAGGAGCGCGGCGCAGGCGATCAGGGAGCTACGACGAGAGAACATAGGGAGTGCCGAAAAGAACGAAACAAGATTGTACCCCGTGCACAGCAATGCGGGGCAAGGCCGCCCGACGGCGTGGTTCCCTTTCCGGGCCGGCTCAGCCCGGCAGCGAGGTATTCGGCAGCACCGCGGTGAAACTGCTCCCCTTCCCCGGCACCGAACTGATCTGCAATCGTCCGCCGTGCCGCAGCAGCACGTGCTTGACGATCGCCAGTCCCAGCCCGGTCCCCTGGGTTTCGCGCGAACGGCTCTTGTCGACCCGGTAGAAACGCTCGGTCAGGCGCGAAAGATGGATCGGCTCGATGCCGATGCCGCTATCCGTCACCGTGAAGCGCAGGGCGTCCGGGCCGCGGCTCCAGGCCAGCCGGATGGTGCCGCCGTCGGGCGAGTAGCGCACCGCATTCGAGGCCAGGTTGGCGAACGCGCTGCGCAGCTCTTCCAGGCTGCCCATCACGTCGGGGCCGTCGAAGGACACCTCGACCTGGTGCCGCCCGCCGGAGAGCGCGCGCGTCTCGGCCGCCACCGAGTCGACCATGGCGCGCATGTCGACCCGCTCGCGCTTGAACGGGAATTCGTCCGACTCCAGGCGCGACAGGGTCAGCATGTCACCGATCAGGCGCTGCATGCGCTGCGCCTGATCGGTCATCAGTTCCAGGTGGGCGGTGCGGGTGGCCACGTCCAGCCCCGGATCGGACATCGCGATCTCGAGGAAGCCGACGATGACGGTAAGCGGCGTGCGCAGCTCGTGCGAGGCGTTGGCGATGAAGTCGCGGCGCATCGCCTCGATGCGTTCGGTATCGGTGGCGTCGTGGGTCACCAGGATCTGGCGCCGGTTTTCGAACGGGATGATGCGGCATTCGAGCTTGCGGCCGCGGAAGGACAGCGTCAGCGGCTGCTCGTAGCGGCCCAGGATCACGTAGTCGATGAATTCCGGATGGCGCACCAGGTTGGTCACGCGCAGGCCCTTGTCGCGCGCCATGGTCAGGCCCAGGTGGCGCTCGGCCGCCTCGTTGCACCATTCCAGGAACAGGACGTCGTCCATGATGACCACGCCCTCCGGCAGCAGCTGCATGGCCTGGCGGAAGCGCGCCAGCCATTCGGCCATCTCGGTCTGGTGGCGCTCGTCCTCGCGCCGCAGGCGGTACAGGCGCGCGAACACGTCGGTCCAGGCGCCCCAGCCGTCCGGCAGCCGGCTCGAGTGCGGGTCGCTCAGCCATTCGTCCAGGTCGTGCAGGTAGCGCAGCTGCAGGAACAGCCCGATCACCAGCGCCGCCACGGAGAAGACCAGGGCCTCGACCAGGCCCGACATCCACCAGACGATGCCGGCGGCGGCGAACATGAGGCCCAGGCGCAGCAGCGCCGGCACCCAGAACAGCAGCTTCGGGTTCATCGAGCGCATCGCCACCTTTACTTCTCGGACAGCATGTAGCCGACGCTGCGCACCGTGCGGATCAGGCCATCGGCACTCTTCAGGGCCTTGCGCAGCCTCAGCACGTGCACGTCCACCGTGCGCTCCTCGATCACGGCATGGTCGCCCCATACCTTGTCGAGCAGCTGGGCGCGCGAGAACACGCGCTCGCGGTGCGCCAGCAGGAACTTGAGCAGCTTGTACTCGGCGTTGCCGATCTCGATCTGCTGGTTCTCGACCGTCACCGTGCAGCTGTTCGGGTCCAGCACCACGCTGCCGGCGCGCAGCGGCGCCTCGGCCAGGTGCGGGCTCTTGCGGCGCAGCAGCGCGCGTGCGCGCGCCAGCAGTTCGCGCGGCGAGAACGGCTTGGTGACGTAATCGTCCGCGCCCGTGTTCAGGCCCGCCAGCTTGTCTTCTTCCATGCTCTTGGCGGTCAGCATGATGACCGGGATTTCCTGGAAGTCGCGGTCGCTGCGCAGGCGCGACAGCAGGCGCAGGCCGCTCTGGTCGGGCAGCATCCAGTCCAGCAGCACCAGGTCGGGCTTGCCGCGCTTGATGCTGTCCCAGGCGTCGTTCACGCTGTCGGCGCTGCGGATGTCCCAGCCCGCTTCGCGCAGCGAGTACTTCACCAGTTCGACGATCGCCGGCTCGTCCTCGACCACCAGGACGCTCGTGTTGTCCGCCATGCCTACAGGCCCGCCTGGTCGATCGCGGGCGGCTTGCTGTGGCGGATGTCGCGCCCTTCCACCACGTAGATGACGTACTCGGCGATGTTCTTGGCGTGGTCGCCGATGCGCTCGATGGCCTTGGCCACCCACAGCGTGTCCAGCGCCGACGAGATCGTGCGCGGGTCTTCCATCATGAAGGTGATCACGTTGCGCATGATGGTGCGGAATTCGTGGTTGATCACTTCGTCGGCCGCGATCAGTTCGAGCGCCTGCTTCCCGTCCAGGCGCGCGAAGGCGTCCAGGGCGCCGTGCAGCATGTCCGAGGCGGCGCGCGAGATGGTGCGCACCGTGTCGTAGTGGGCAAAGGACCCGGCGCCGCGTTCGTGCAGGCTCTTGGTGCTGCGCGCGATCTTGGTGGCTTCGTCGCCGATGCGTTCCAGGTCGGTGATGACCTTGATGGTCGCCATCACGGTGCGCAGGTCGTTCGCGGTCGGCTGGCGGCGCACGATCAGGTGGCTGCAGGCGTCGTCGAGCTGCACTTCGAGCAGGTTGACGTTCTGGTCCTCGGCGATCACGCGCTCGGCGCGCGCCGCGTCGCCCACCCGGAAGCACTCCATCGCTTCGTCGAACTGGGTTTCCACCATACCGCCCATCAAGAGGACCTTGGAGCGGATCGCTTCCAGTTCCTGGTCATACTGCTTGGATGAATGCTCGCCAGTCATGAAACTCTCCTAATACTATTGTGTCTTGTTATCGTCACAGGGCCTCGAGAAACCGTAGCGAGCGGAAGGAGTGGCGTCCGAGAAGCGCAGCCGTACTTAAGGTACGGCGAGCATCGCAGGGCGCCAATCCGACGCGCAGTAGGTTTATCGAGGTCCCCTCATCCAAAACGGCCGGTGATGTAGTCTTGCGTCTCTTTACGTGCCGGATTCATGAAGAGCTGGTCGGTCTCGCCGAATTCGACCAGCTCGCCAAGATACATGTAGGCAGTGTAATCGGAACAACGGGCGGCCTGCTGCATGTTGTGGGTCACGATGGTGATCGTGTAGTCCTGCTTCAGCTCGCTGATCAGTTCCTCGATCTTGGCGGTCGAGATCGGGTCCAGCGCCGAGGTCGGCTCATCGAGCAGCAGCACGTCCGGTTTCACCGCCACGCCGCGCGCGATGCACAGGCGCTGCTGCTGGCCGCCCGATAGCGACAGGCCGCTCTTGTTCAGCTTGTCCTTGGCTTCTTCCCACAGGGCCGCTTTCTTCAGCGCCCATTCCACGCGCTCGTCCATCTCGCCCTTGGACAGGTTCTCATACAGGCGCACGCCGAAGGCGATGTTGTCGTAGATCGACATCGGGAACGGGGTAGGCTTCTGGAACACCATGCCGACCTTGGCGCGCAGCATGTTGACGTCCACGCCCGGCTCGAGGATGTTGCGGCCGCGGTATTGAATCGAGCCTTCGGCGCGCTGGCCCGGATACAGGTCGTACATGCGGTTCAGGGTGCGCAGCAGCGTCGACTTACCGCAGCCCGATGGGCCGATGAAGGCCGTGACCTGCTTGTCGTGGATGTCGAGCGAGACGTTCTTCAGGCTCTGCGTCTTACCGTAGAAGAAGTTCAGGCCGGCGATCTCGATCGTCTTGCCGATCTTCTTGCTGTCAGCAGCGCTCGGCACCTGGGTTTGCATGGCTTGGGTCATCACTTGTTCTCAGAATCGTCGGTTAAGCGTTGGTTCAACGCGGAGTCTTTTGGCTGAACAGGGTCCGCGACAGGATGTTCAGCAGCAGCACGGTAAAGGTCACCAGGAGCGCACCGCCCCAGGCCAGCGAACGCCAGTCGTCGTAGGGGCTCATCGCGAACTGGAAGATCACCACCGGCAGGTTGGCCATCGGCGCGTTCATGTCGTTGCTGTAGAACTGGTTGTTCAGGGCGGTGAACAGCAGCGGCGCGGTTTCGCCCGAGATGCGGGCCACGGCCAGCAGTACGCCGGTGACCACGCCGGCCTTCACGGCGCGCAGGCGCACCGTCATCGCCACCTTCCAGTGCGGCGCGCCGAGGGCGTAGGCCGCTTCCAGCAGGCTGTTGGGCACCAGGCGCAGCATGTTGTCGGTGGTGCGCACCACCACCGGGATCGCGATCAGGGCCAGCGCGATGCTGCCGGCGTAGCCCGAGAAGTGCTGGACCTTGGCGACGTAGATGGCGTAGACGAACAGGCCGATCACGATCGACGGGGCCGACAGCATGATGTCGGTCACGAAGCGCGTCACCTGGGCGAAGCGGTTGTTCTCGCCGTACTCGGCCAGGTAGATGCCGGCCAGGATGCCGATCGGGGTGCTGACCAGGGTCGACAGGCCGACCATCATCAGGCTGCCGACGATGGCGTTGCGCAGGCCGCCGCCTTCGCTGCCGGGGGCCGGGGTGTCGGCCGTGAACAGCAAGGTGGAGATGGCGCCGAAGCCGTTCACCAGCAGGGTGAACAGGATCCAGGCCAGGAAGGCCAGGCCGATGCCCATGGCGACCACGGACATGACGATGCCGACGCGGTGCGCCAGCAGGCGCTTGCGGTAGACCGGGTTTTTCGGAGTAGCTTGCATTATTTGGTCCCCTCGTTGCGGGCCATGCCGACCAGCATCAGTTTTGCGGCAGACAGCACGATGAAGGTGATGGCGAACAGGATCAGGGCCAGCGCGAACAGCGAGGACGAGTGCAGCGTCGTGGCGGCTTCGGCGAATTCATTGGCCAGGGTCGAGGAAATCGAGTTACCGGCCGAGAACAGCGACCAGGACAGGTCGTGCGCATTGCCGATGACGAAGGTAACCGCCATGGTCTCGCCCAGCGCGCGGCCCAGGCCCAGCATCACGCCGCCCACCACGCCGTTGCGGGTGTAAGGCAACACCACCTTGCGCACGACTTCCCATTTGGTGCAGCCGAGGCCGTATGCCGATTCCTTCAGGACGGTCGGCACGATCTCGAACACGTCGCGCATCACCGAGGCGATGAAGGGAATGATCATGATCGCCAGGATCAGGCCGGCGGTCAGGATGCCGATACCCATGGTCGGGCCCTGGAACAGCTGGCCGATCACCGGCAACTGGCCGATGGTGTCCTTCAGCAGCGGCTGGACGTGGTCGGCGAACAGCGGCGCGAACACGAACAGGCCCCACATGCCGTAGATGATCGAGGGCACGCCGGCCAGCAGCTCGACCGCGGTGCCCATCGGGCGGCGCAGCCACACCGGGCAGATCTCGGTCAGGAACAGGGCGATGCCGAAGCTGATCGGGAAGGCCACCGCCAGGGCGATGATCGAGGTAGCGAGCGTGCCCCAGATCGCGATCATGGCGCCGAACTGGTCGCCCACCGGATCCCATTCCACGCGCGTGATGAAGCCGGCGCCGAATTCCTTGAACGCGGGGGCCGCGCCGATCACCAGCGAGACGATGATCCCGACCAGCACCAGCAGCACCGAAGCGGCGAACAGCAGCGTGATCTTGTGGAAGAAGAAGTCCTGGATGCGCTGCTTGCGCATGGTCTTGCGCAGTGCCTCGGACTGGTGGGCTGCGTCGACCGCGGCCGGATCGGCCAGGTCTTGCAGCGTGGGGGATGCTTGTACGCTCATGGGTTTTTGTCAATCTTTTCGGCAAACGGATGGGCCGGAATACGCCGGCCCATCCCTGGCATTTCTTGTCGAGGGTGGTTTACCAGATCGGCTTGCCGGACGCGTCCTTCAGGTTGGCGCGCCAGGCATCCTGCACCAGCTTGCTCACGCTGTCCGGCATCGGCACGTAGTCCAGATCGGCGGCAGCGGCGCCGCCGTGCTTGAAGGCCCAGTCGAAGAACTTCAGCACTTCCTTGCCGGCCGCGGCGTTCGGCTGGGTCTTGTGCATCAGGATGTAGGATGCGCCGGTGATCGGCCAGCTTCCCTTGCCCGCCTGGTTCGTCAGCACCACGGCGAAGCCCGGGGTGCCGGCCCAGTTGGCGCCGCTTGCTGCGGCCTTGAAGCTGTCGTCGCTTGGTTGCAGGAAGACGCCTTCCCTGCTCTGCAGCTGGGTGTGCTGCATGCGGTTCTTCTTGGCATAGGCCCACTCGACGTAGCCGATCGAGCCCTTGATGCGCTGGACGTTGGCGGCCACGCCTTCATTGCCCTTGCCGCCCACGCCCACCGCCCACTTGACGGCGGTACCGGCACCGATCTTCGACTTCCACTCCGGGCTCACTTGCGACAGGTAGTCGGTGAACAGGAAGGAGGTGCCCGAGCTGTCGGCGCGGCGCACCACGGTGATGTCGGTGGCCGGGAGCTTGACGCCCGGATTGAGCGCGGCGATCGGCTGCGCATTCCACTTGGTGATCTTGCCCAGGTAGATGTCGGCCAGCACGGCGCCGGACAGGCGCACCTGGCCCGGGGCCACGCCCGGCACGTTGATGACCGGGACCACCCCGCCCATGATGGCCGGGAACTGGAACAGCCCGGCGGCGTTCAGCTCGGCGGCCGGCAGCGGCATGTCCGAGGCGCCGAAGTTCACCGTCTTGGCCTTGATCTGCTTGATGCCTGCGCCCGAGCCGACCGACTGGTAGTTCAGGCCGGTGCCCGTCGCCTTCTGGTACAGCTCGGCCCATTTCGCGTAGACCGGGTACGGGAAGGTCGCGCCGGCGCCGGTGATGTTGGCGGCCTGGGCGCTGGCAACGATGCTGGTGGCGGCGATGGCGACAGAGACGAACAGATGCTTCATGCGCATGATGAGTCCTTTAGAGAGGTCCGGGACAGGTCCCGTTATTGACGCTGCGAAGTCTACTGGCCGAATATGACAAGTTCATGACAGATGTAATAATCCGGCGGGCGCGCGTATATTGACCCAATTTTCGCCATCTTGTCACACGCTGCTGCGCCTCGGCTCGCCATGCCGGAAGGCGGCCGCGGGCAATACAAAAAAATTCAGGGCCGGAGTTTGCCCTCCCCTTGTAAATACGGCACCCTCTGCTAAGCTGGAAATGTGTTCTTCACAGGGAGGGGATGCTGAAAAGCGTTGGTCCGTATGTTCAGTGTCATGGTGTTTGGCATACTCAGCGGCTTGGCCGGGCTGGTCGCCTTCGAGATCTGGCAAGAGATCCGCGGGGGCTCGGAGAAGTTGCACGATCACTATCACGAATAGTGTGGGTCCGGATCGCCGGACCATGTCATACGACGAAAAAAAGCGGCGAGGCCACATTGGCGCTCGCCGCTTTGCATGCATGCGGTCCGGATCCGATCAACGCAGGAAGCGTGCCACCGCCGTCATGGCCGCCAGCTCCAGGTTCAGGAACTGGAAGCCGACCTTGAATTCGCCGCTGCTGAAGATGCAATACAAGGCTTTGGCGCGCGCGCTGATCGGCACGTTATTGCCGTCGACCAGCAAGTCGAAGCTGACCAGGCCGGTCTGCCCGACCAGCAGCGGGTCCGGCAGGTTGATGCTGACGCCGTTGGCGCCCAGGTCGCTGGTGCGGCCACTGACGGGCGCGCCGCCTTCCATGACGACGCGGGCGCGGGTGCGAAGCACCTTGCGTTCGGATTTTCTTTGTTCTGTAAACACGTGAACCACTGATAACGGATGAGCCAAGCGGTATTATAGATTCTCAGTCCAGTTCGCGCAGCTTGGTGAAGGCCTGATCGATGCGCTCGACCGCGACGATGGTCATGCCCTCGATTTTCTGCTTCGGAGCGTTCCCCTTCGGGATCACCGCGATCGAGAAGCCCAGCTTGGCCGCTTCGCGCAGGCGCTCCTGCCCGCGCGGCGCCGGCCGGATCTCGCCGGCCAGGCCGACTTCGCCGAACACCACCAGCCCGCGCGGCAGCGGCTTGTTGCGCATCGAGGAGTTGATCGCCAGCAGCACCGCCAAGTCGGCCGCCGGTTCCGTGATCTTGACGCCGCCCACCGCATTGATGAAGACGTCCTGGTCGAACGCGGCGATGCCGGCGTGGCGGTGCAGCACGGCCAGCAGCATCGCCAGCCGGTTCTGTTCCAGGCCCACCGACAGGCGCCGCGCATTGGGCAAATGACTGGCGTCGACCAGGGCCTGGATCTCGACCAGCAGCGGGCGCGTGCCTTCCTGGGTCACCATCACGCAGGAACCCGGCACCTGGCTGTCGTGCTGCGACAGGAACAGGGCCGAGGGATTCGAGACGCCCTTCAATCCTTTCTCGGTCATGGCGAACACGCCGAGCTCGTTCACCGCGCCGAAGCGGTTCTTGATCGCCCGCACCAGGCGGAAGCTCGACTGGGTGTCGCCCTCGAAATACAGCACCGTGTCGACGATGTGCTCGAGCACGCGGGGCCCCGCCAACGCGCCCTCTTTCGTCACGTGGCCGACCAGGATGATGGTGACGCCAGTCTGCTTGGCCACCCGGGTGAGCTGGGCCGCGCATTCGCGCACCTGGGCCACTGAGCCCGGGGCCGAGGTGAGCGCATCCGAGTACAGGGTCTGGATCGAGTCGATCACCGCCACTTCGGGCTTCAGGTCGGCCAACGTGCCGAGGATTTTCTCCAGCTGGATCTCGGCCTGCAGTTTCAATTCGGCCGAATCGACCGACAGGCGGCGCGCGCGCAGCGCGATCTGGGCGCCGGATTCCTCGCCGCTGACATATAAAGTGTTACGGGTGGCCGCCAGGTTGGCCAGCGCCTGCAGCAGCAGGGTCGACTTGCCGATGCCGGGGTCGCCGCCGATCAGCACCACGCCGCCGGCCACCAGGCCGCCGCCCAGCACGCGGTCGAACTCGTCGATGCCGGTGCCGAAGCGCGGCACGTCGAGCGCCTCGATGTCCTTCAGGGACAGCACCGGCGCGGTCTGCGCCAGCGCCTTGTGCGCCGTCTGCGACATGCGGTTGACGCCCTGAGGCTCGACCGCGGTCTCGACCATCGTGTTCCAGGCCTTGCAGTCCGGGCACTGGCCGCTCCAGCGGCTGGCGCTGGCGCCGCACTCGCTGCAGACGAAAGAGGTGCGTGTCTTAGCCATCGGTTCCCATTCTTCCTTCCATCACGCGCACCCGCGGGGCGAGTGCGCACATCAGTTCATAGCCGATCGTGCCGGCGGCATGGGCCACCTCGTCGATCGGCAAGCCGTCGCCCCACAGCGTCACCTTGCTGCCGATCCTGGCGTTGGCGACCGGGCTCAGGTCGACCGTCATCATGTCCATCGAGACCCGCCCCACCAGGGTCGTGCGCACGCCGTCGACGATCACCGGGGCGCCGTGCGGCGCGTGGCGCGGGTAGCCGTCGGCATAGCCGCAGGCCACCACGCCGATCGTCATCGGGCCGGTCGCCTCGAAGCGGCTGCCATAGCCGACGGTGTCGCCGGCCTCGATATGCTGGATGCCGATGACCTCGGAGCGCAGGGTCATGGTCGGCAGCAGGTTGTAATCGAAGGCCGAACGCCCGCCCGGGGTGCCGCCGTAGAGCATGATGCCGGGGCGGACCCAGTCGTTCGACAGGGCCTCGCCCAGGTCGCCCTGGTGCAGCACGCCACCGGAATTGGACAGGCTGCGCTCGCCCGGCAACTCGCCCGCGCCATACTTGAAACGGCGCACCTGCTCGGCGATGGTCAGGCGCGGGTGTTCCAGTTCGTCGGCATTGGCGAAGTGGGTCATGTGGGTGATGTGGCGCACGTCGGGAATGGCGCGCAGGCGCCGGTAGGCGGCTTCGTACTCGCCCGGCGTGAAGCCCAGGCGGTTCATCCCCGTGTTCATCTTCAGGTGCACGTCGATCGGGCCGACATGCCGGGTGTATTCCAGCATC
The DNA here is from genome assembly GCF_046293535.1 of Massilia sp. Lineage (NCBI taxonomy): Bacteria > Pseudomonadati > Pseudomonadota > Betaproteobacteria > Burkholderiales > Oxalobacteraceae > Massilia > Massilia sp. Next base: position 24,808 of record NZ_JBKBOV010000024.1, read on the forward strand.
TTGATCTGCTCGATGTTGTGGACCGCACTATTGATGTTGTGCTCGGCCAGCATCGGCACGTCGGCGGCATCGAAAATTCCCTCGAGCAGCAGGATCGGCTTGGTCCAGCCGATCTCGCGCAGCCAGAGCGCCCCCTCGGTCTCGACCAGGGCCAGGCCATCGGCCCCGGCGAAGCCGCGCATGCCGCGCTCCAGGCCGTGTCCGTAGGCGTTGGCCTTGACGACCGCCCAGATCCTGGCGTGCGGCGCCTCCATGCGGGCGCGCTGCAGATTGTGCTGCATCGAGTCGAGGTGGATGGTGGCGAAAAGCGGGCGTGGCATGGCAAAAACCGGCGTTTGGGCCGCGGTTCGGGAAAGGGTCTATTCTACCGGACCGGGCGCGGGCGCGCTTTTGACAGGGCTTGTTTTCTTTTAGACCGGTAGGCATTCATGGTATAAAGCAACTCGAACCAGTTTTTACTCTTTTCGAATGAACCGTGGCTTTTATACCATCATGGCGGCGCAGTTCTTCTCGTCGCTGGCAGACAACGCGCTCCTTTTTGTCGCAATCAGTCTGCTGACGTCGATGAACGCCCCGGCTTCACTGACACCCCTGCTGAAGCTGTCATTCGTCCTCTTCTACGTGCTGCTGGCCGCCTTCGTCGGCGCCTTCGCCGATTCGCTGCCCAAGGGCCGCGTCATGTTCATCGCCAACCTGATCAAGATCTTCGGGTGCGCGCTGATGTTCCTGGCCGTGCACCCGCTGCTCGCCTATGCCGTGGTCGGCTTCGGCGCGGCCGTCTACTCGCCCGCCAAGTACGGCATCCTGACCGAACTGCTGCCGCCCGAGAAGCTCGTTCCCGCCAACGGCTGGATCGAGGGCCTGACCGTCATGTCGATCATCCTCGGCACCGTGGCCGGCGGCGCCCTGGTGAGCGAGCGCGGCTCCACCTTCCTCCTTGGCCTGGACCTGCCGGGCGTGAGCACCGGCGCCGAGGCGGCGATGGCGGTGGTGGTCGGCGTCTACATCCTGGCGGCCCTGTTCAACCTGCGCATTCCCGACACCGGCGCCAGATACGAGCACCAGGAGCGCAACCCGGCCAAGCTGATCGCCGACTTCGCCAACTGCTCGGCCACCCTGTGGCGCGACAAGCTGGGCCAGATCTCGCTGGCCGTCACCACCCTGTTCTGGGGCGCCGGCGCCACCCTGCAGTTCATCGTCCTGAAGTGGGCCGAGCGCTCGCTGCACATGCCGCTCGACAAAGCCACCAACCTGATCGGCGTGGTCGCGATCGGCGTGGCACTGGGCGCGGCCCTGGCGGCGCGCATGATCCCGCTGCGCAAGTCGCTCACCGTGATCCCGCTCGGGATCATCATGGGCCTGGTGGTATGCAGCATGGTCTTCGTGACCACGGTGAACCTGGCCTACCCGCTACTGGCCCTGATCGGCTTCCTGTCGGGCTTCTTCGTGGTGCCGATGAACGCGCTGCTGCAGCACCGCGGCCACGTCTTGATGAGCGCCGGCCACTCGATCGCGGTGCAGAACTTCAATGAGAACCTGTCGATCCTGACCATGCTGGCCGTGTACGCCATCATGATCACCTTGAACCTGGACCTGGACATCATCATCGTCCTGTTCGGACTGATGGTGGCGGGCATCATGTTCTTCATCGGGCGCCGCCATGCGGCCAACCAGCGCGAGCACGATTCGCTGGCGCTGATCGGGGAAGAAAAGCACTGATTCATTTTACGTATCACAGATGCGTAAAGCATATGTGATACGTATCACCGTTCAGGGCAATGCCTTGACCATCCTGCGTGCGGCGGCGCGCTCGCGCCAATCGTTCGGCACGATGAAGCCGCGCTCGATTTCCTCGATCTGCCCGGGTGTGTGGCGCACCACCGCGACCAGCACCGGCGTCGACGAGGTCTCGAACTGGGCCGACAGTTCCGCGTGCAGCTGGGCGCGATTGAGCATCCAGGTGGCCGAGGCGGCGCGAAACGGCGCCAGCCACTGCAGGCGCGGCAGCATCAGGAATTCCTCGCCGGCCAGACCCTCAATCTCGTCCAGCGCGCACCAGAAGCCGCGGCAATGGCCGGCGGCGATCCCGCGCATCGCGGGCCAGCTCCCGGACGGATAGAACAGCCAGCCCTTGACCAGTGCCCGCGCCCGCGAGACGGGACGCGGCAGCAGGGCCTGCGCGGCCGGATGATCGCCCAGGCCGAGCTGGCGCTCGAACACCTTGCGCATCTTGAGGCCCAGGCTGTCGGCCAGGTTGGGGCCGACCAGGGCATCGAACTGTTGCCCGCCCTCCCCGTCCAGCAGATAGAATTTGGTGGCGAACTCGATGTGCTCGAGCGCGTCGGGCCCATCCTCCAGCAGGAAGTCGAATTCGCCGACGGTGTCGTTGCGGCTGGCGCGCACCTGCAGGCCATGGGCCACCAGGCGCCCTTGCTGTGCAAAATAGAAGGCCATCAGCTGCTCGGCATACAGGCCCAGGCGCGTGTGCAGCTTTGCGCCGAGCGCCTGGTCCAGCAGGGTGGGACCGTGGTCGAGGCGCGCCAGCCAGCCGGCCAGCTCCGGCCCTACCGGCCCGGTGCTGGCGATGCGGCCGGCCCACAGCGGGTCGTTCGCGTCCAGCAGGTCGGGCGCGTCGAGCAGCCAGGCCAGCGCCCGTACCCGGGCGCGCCGCAGGTGGCCCCAGCGGCGGTGAAAGCCTTGCTGGTAGGTCTCAGCCGGCGCGTCCATCTGATTGCTCGCCGGCGGCGCGCGCCCGGCACAGGTCGGCCCAGGCCAGCGCCTTGTCGGCGCCGCGCCGCAGCAGTTCGCCCGGATGCAGGGTGGCCACCAGCGGTATGTCGCCGAAGCGGTGCACCGCGCCGCGCGAACCGGCCAGCGGTTCGGACAGCGGCTTGCCGAGCAGGCCGTCGGCTGCCACCTGCCCCAGGGTCAGCACCAGGCCGGCCCCGCTCAGTTCGCGTTCGCGCTCCAGGAAGGGGCGGCAGGCTGCGACTTCGTCCAGCGTCGGGGCACGATCGCCACCCTTGACATTGGCGGGACGGCATTTCACCAGGGCGGTCACGTAGACATCGCTTTCGCGCGACATGCCGACCGCCGCCAGCATGTTGTCGAGCAGCTTGCCCGGCTCGCCGGTGAGCGGCTCGCCGGCCTTTTCGTCTGCCGCGCTGGCAGTGCCGGCGGCCACCAGCCAGCGTGCCTGGCGCGCGCCGGCGCCGAGCACCGGCTTGCGGCCTTCGCTGCAGGCGCTGCAATGGCGGCAGGCGGCGATGGCCTGGCGCAGGGCTGCCCAGTCCATGGTCGAGACGTCGGGGCGTGCCGGTTCGGGCTCGGCGCCCCAGGCGCTGTCCGCGCTCGGAGGCGGCGTCCATGCCTGACGCGCCGCCGGTTCGGCGACCTGGCGCGGCATCGGGGGCGGCGCCAGCGGCCGGGCCTGCGCCGGGGGCGCGGCTTGCTCCGGCACCGCCGGCGCGGCCTGGGGTTCGGTTCGAGGCGCGGCTTCGGGCGCGGCTTCGGGCAGCGCCTGCGCCGGGGTCTCCGGCACGGCGCGCAGGCTCCACAGCGGGCCGATGCCCATCTCGGCCAGGAAGGCCGCGTCGCGCTCGCTCAGACGATTCACAGCTGGGTCCTCACAGGTCGATCCTCATCACGATGGCATCCTCGCGCTGTCCCCCGTGCGCCGGGTAGTAGCCCTTGCGGCGGCCGATCTCGCGGTAGCCGTAGCGGCGGTAGACCGCCAGCGCGCGCTCGTTGGACGGACGCACCTCGAGCAAGACCGAACCCATGCCCTGCTCGCGCGCGCGCGCGCCGATCCGGTCCAGCAGATGGCGCCCCAGGCCCTGGCCCTGGCGGTCGGCGGCCACCGCCACGTCGAGCAGGTGGGCCTCGTCGACCGCATACATCAAGAGGTAGTAGCCGGCAAGCCGGCCTTGCGCGTCGCGCGCGGTCCAGGCGTCATAGCCGCTGGCAAGCGACTCGCTGAAGTTGGCGCGGCTCCAGGGGTGCGGGAACACGCTGCACTCGAGCGCATGCACCTCGTCCACGTCGCCGCCCCCCATCGGGGCGAAGCTCAGGCCGAAAACGTCTGGCAGGACCGTCATGCCTCGGCTTTCGCGGCATTGATGGCCTGGCGCTCGGCGCTGGTATAGGCCACCTTGTTGCGCAGGTAGAGCGGCTGGGCCTGGGCCGGCGGCACCGCCAGGCCGGCGGCCAGCGCCGGCGCGCCCAGCAGCGCCAGTTCGCGCGCGTGCGGCAGGATGTCGTGCAGCGCCCCCTGGGCGAAAGCCTTGCCGGCAAAGGCTTCCGGGTAGGCGGAAAAGCCGTTGCCGCAAGCCGCCAGGCCGGCGGCCGGCAGCGGCTGCAGGTCTTGCGGGGCGCACAGCGCGGGCGCCGCGACCTCGGTCCAGGCGCCGCGCGCGGGATCGTGCCGGTACTGCGCCCAGTACACCTCGCCCATGCGCGCGTCCAGCACCGCCAGCACCTCGCCGGCCCCGGTGCGGGCGCGGCAGGCTTCTGCCATCGCCTCCAGCGTTACCAGCGGCAGCACCGGCAGATTGGCGCCGAAGGCCAGGCCCTGGGCCACGCCGCAGGCGGTGCGCACGCCGGTGAACGAGCCGGGGCCGGCGCCGAAAGCGATCGCGTCGCAGTCGGCCAGGCGCAAGCCGGCTTCGCGCAGCAGTTCCTGCACCATCGGCAGGACCGATTGCGAATGGGTGCGCACGCCGGAAGTGGACCGGGCGATGACGTGGTCCCCGTTCTTGAGCGCGCAGGAGGCGACTTCGGACGAGGTTTCAATGGCGAGAATCGTGGACATGCCGGTATTTTACCTGCTCGGCCGGGGGCCTGGCCACGCCGCGGCGGCGCGAGAGCACATTCCCTGGTGAACACACGGTACAATCCGGCTCATGCAAAGCCTGACCCTGGATTCCGGCAACCGCGAGCGCATCGCGGCCGCCGTCGACAGCGACGCCCTGACGGTCGCCTGCCTGTGCGCCGCCTGGTGCGGCACCTGCTCGTCCTACCGCGCCACCTTCGAGGAACTGGCCCAGCGCCATCCCGACAAGACCTTCGTCTGGATCGACATCGAAGACCAGGCCGACATCGTGGGCGACCTCGACGTCGAAAATTTCCCTACCCTCTTGGTGCAGCGCGGCGACACGGTCGCGTTCTTCGGCACCATGCTGCCCGACGGCGCCGTGGCCGACCGCCTGGTGCAGGCCCAGGCCGAGGCCACGCCGGAAGAGCTGGCGCGCCTGGCCGCGTCCAGCGAGGAGCGCCGCGCCTGGCAGCGCGACTGCAACCTGCGGGTGCTGCTGGCAGCTTGATCGACCGGGATCAACCGAGACGTAGCGGCAGGCTGCGCAGCCGCTGTCCGGTCAGCTTGAACACGGCCGCGGCGACCGCCGGCGCGATCGGCGGCACCGCCGGTTCGCCCACGCCTTCCGGATGCGCCAGGCTGGGCATGACGATGGTGTCCACCACCGGCGCCTCGTGCATGCGCAGCACCGGATAGTCGCCGAAGTTCGACTGCTCCACCTTCCCATCCTTGATCGTGATCTCGCCGTGCAGCGCGGCCGACAGCCCGAACAGCACGCCGGACTCGACCTGCTGGGCGACGATGTTCGGGTTCACCGCCAGGCCGCAGTCGATCGCACATACCACGCGGTGCACGCGGATCCGCGCGCCCTCGACCGAGACCTCGGCCACCTGGGCCACGGTGCTGCCGAAGGAGCGGTGCAGCGCCACGCCGTGCGCGCGTCCCGCCGCCGGCTGCCCCGCCCGCGCCACCGCGGCGTCGAGCGTCGCCAGCGCGCGCGGATGATTGCGCAGCAGCGCGCGCCGGTAGGCGACGCCGTCGCGCCCGGCGGCATGCGCCACTTCCTCCAGGAAGCCCTCCTTGAAGAAGGCATTGTGCGAATGGCCGACCGAGCGCCAGTAGCCGAGCGGAACCGGGCTGTCGACGATCACGTGGGCGATGCGCTGGTTGGCGATCGCGTACTGCATGTCGTATTCGCCCTCGGCCGTGGTCTTGTCCGGCCCCACGCCCGGCAGTCCGAGGTTGCGCGGGAAGTACTGGTGGCCGATGGCGCCGCTGGCCGACTTGTTGTCCCAGGCCAGGATCTCGCCACCGGCGTCGAGGTGGGCGCGGAAACGCGCCAGCGCGGCCGGGCGGTAGACGTCGTGGGTGGTGTCGTCCTCGCGGCTCCAGACCAGCTGGACGGGCTTGCCCCTGACTGCCATGGCCACCGTCACCGCCTGCGCCACCATGTCGGTTTCCAGCCGGCGCCCGAAGCCGCCGCCCAGCAGCATCACCTCGATGCCCACGTCCTCGCGCTCGACGCCGGCCACGCGCGCCGCCACGTCCACCGCGATGCTCGGCACCTGGGTCGAGGCCCACAGGCGCACCCTGGCGCGGCCCTTGTCGTCCTCGACCAGGGCGGTGCAGTTGAGCGGTTCCATGGCCGCGTGCGCGAGATAGGGCGCCCGGTACTCGGCCGTCACCGTCGCCGCCACCGTCGCGGCCACCCTTTGCACGTCCTGGCTGCCCGCTTCGTGATAGACGTAGCCGCTTTCCTCGTCGAGCGCGCGCGCCAGGTCCTCGAACACGGATTCGCTGGAGAGTCCGGCCGTCGCGCCGGCCTGCCACTTGACCGGAAGCGCCTGCGCCGCCCGGTGCGCCTGCCACCAGGTGCCGGCCACCACGGCCACGCCCGCTCCAAGGCCGGCGCGCTCGTCCCCCAGGCCCGGCATCGTCACCACCTGCAGCACGCCCGGCATGGATGCCACCGCGCCCGCTTCGTGCCCGGCGAGCGTGGCGCCGATCACCGGCGCCATCTTCACGGCCGCGTACACCATGCCGGGCACGCGCGCGTCGATGCCGAAACGCGCGCTGCCGTCGGCCTTGGCGCGGCTGTCCAGGCGAGCAGCCGGAGTGCCGATCAGGCGGAAGTCGCGCGCCTGCTTCAGGCGCACGTCGCCGGCATCGATGCCGGCGCCGACCCGCGCCGCGTCGACGGCCAGCGCGCCGTAGCCCGCGCGGCGCCCGTCGGGATGCAGGACGAAGCCATCTTCCGTGCGCAGGCGCGCAAGCGGCACTTTCCAGTTTTCGGCCGCGGCCTTGAGCAGCATGGCGCGCGCCACCGCGCCGGCCTCGCGCATCGGCAGCCAGGCATCCTTGACGCTCGTCGAACCGCCCGTGAACATGATGCCCAGTTCGCGCCCGAGCTTGGCCATCAGCCACTGCGCGCCCTGGCGCGCGCTGCCGTCGTCGTCGGGATGGAAAGGCAGGTTCTCGCGCAGCACCGTGAGGTTGGCGTAGATGCGGTCGATCGGCGCCTGGGCGATGCGCACGCTGGACAAGGGCAGGTCAAGCTCCTCGGCCACCAGCATCGGCAGCGCGGTGTGCACGCCCTGCCCCATTTCGCTGCGCGGCACCACCACCGAGACCGCGCCGTCGGGTGCGATGGCGATCCAGCCGTTCAGGCCGACCGTGTCGGCGCCCAGCGCCAGCGGACCAGCCGCGTGCAGGCGCTGGCGCGGCGGCTGCACGCCCCAGCCGACCAGCATGGCGCCGCCGGCAAGCAGGCCGCCCAGCAGGAAGCGGCGGCGCCCGCGCGCGCTCTTGCCGCCCTCTTCATGTCCGGCTGCCGGCGGCCGCGCCGGCGTCTCCGTTCGCATCATCGTGTTCCTGCTCCTGTTTCCGTCCCCAGCGCGACAGTATATCGCCGGGCGCGACCGGCCGGCCGTAGAGATAGCCCTGCGCCTGGCGACAGCCGTGCCGCAGCAGGAAGGCGGCCTGCTCTTCGGTTTCGACGCCCTCCGCGACCACCGACATGTCCAGGCTCTTGCCGAGCTGGATGATGGCCACCGCGATCGCCGCGTCGTTGGCCTCGAGCGTGATGTCCTGGATGAAGCTGCGGTCGATCTTCAGGGTCTGGACCGGCAGCTGGCTCAGGTAGGCGAGCGAGGAATAGCCGGTGCCGAAATCGTCGATCGCCAGGCCGACGCCGACCGCGCGCAGGTCGTTGATGTGCTGCAGCGCGTCGCCGGTGTTCATGATGACCGACTCGGTCACTTCCAGCTGCAGGCGAGCGGCCGCCAGGCCGGTGTCCTGCAGCACCGCGGCCACCACCGGCGCGATGCTGCCGCGCTCGAACTGGCGCACCGACAGGTTCACCGCCATCTTCGGCACGGCAAGGCCGGCCCGGTCCCAGCGCCGCATCTGCGAGCAGGCCTCGGCCAGCACCCACTGGCCCAACTGGCTGATGAAGCCGGTGTCCTCGGCCACCGGGATGAAGCGCACCGGCGTCACCATGCCCAGCTCCGGGCTGTTCCAGCGCACCAGGGCTTCGACGCCGACCAGGCGGCCGGTGTCGATCTCGACCTGGGGCTGGTACTCGAGGAAGATCTCGTCCTTCTCGATCGCGCGCCGCAGCAGGGTTTCCAGGCGCAGGCGCATGGCGCCCTCGCCGCTCATCGAGGGCGCGTAGAACTGGTAGCCGTTGCGGCCGCGCGCCTTGGCCTGGTACATGGCGACGTCGGCATTCCGTATCAACATGTTGAGGTCGGTCGCGTCCTGCGGGAACAGGCTGATGCCGACGCTGCCGGTGACGAACAACTCATGGCCGGAGACGGTGAGCGGCTGCTCGAACAGGGCCATCAGTTTCTCGGCCACGTGGGCGGCGCCCTTGCCGCCGCCCACGTCTTCCAGCAGCACGATGAATTCGTCGCCGCCCAGGCGCGCCAGCGTATCGCCCTCGCGCAGGCAGCCGGACAGCAGGACCGCCACCTGCTTGAGCAGCTCGTCGCCCACGTGGTGTCCGAGGGTGTCGTTGACGTTCTTGAAGCGGTCCAGGTCGATGAACAGCACCGCCAGTTGCTGGCCGTCGCGCGAAGAACGCACCATCGCATGCTGCAGGCGGTCGTGGAACAGCAGCCGGTTCGGCAGGGCGGTGAGCGGGTCGTGATGGGCCAGATGGTCGAGCTTGTCCTGCGACTGCTTGAGCTCCGTGATGTCGCTGAACACGCAGACGTAGTGCGTGACCCGGTCGGCTTCGTCGCGCACGCTCGATACCGTCAGCCATTCCAGGTAGGCGTCGCCGTTCTTGCGCTGCTCCCAGCGTTCGCCGCGCCAGAAGCCGGCATCCAGCAGGTCGCGCCACATCTGCCGGTAGAGCGGATCGTCGTGGCGGCCCGGCCGCGTCAGGCTCGATTGCCGGCCGAGCGCTTCCATCTCGGTATAGCCGGTGATCTGGGTGAACGCGGGATTGATGGCCAGGATGCGGCCGTGCACATCGAGCACCGTGACGGCGTCGGCGATGTGCTCGAGCACCGTGGCCGACAGGCGCAGCTTTTCCTCGGCCAGCTTGCGCTCGGTGATGTCGGCGAATACCCAGATGCTGCCTTGGTCCGGACGCGCGCCGTCCAGCGCGGAGCCGCTCACCAGCAGCCAGAGCATGCTGCCGTCGCGGCGCCGGAACTGGATCTCCTCGCGGACCTCCGCGCCGGCGCCCAGGCCGCCCGCGCGCTGCAGGCACTTGTCCAGGCGCTCGTATTCGGCGCGCCCCGGGAACAGGGACTCGGCCGGCTTGCCCACCATCTCGGCCTCGCCGTAGCCGAACAGCTCCCCGGCGCGCCGGTTGGCCGACACGATGCGGTGCGCGCGCGCGAACAGGACGCCGAACATGACGTTGTCGAGGATCGCGCCCTGCTCGGTCAGCAGGGCCTCGATGCGCATCTCGTCGTGCTTGCGCTCGCTGATGTCGTAGATGATGCCGTCGACACGGAACTGCTCGCTGCCCCACTCGCCCCGCGGCTGGCCGCTCTCCAGCACCCAGCGCTCGATGCCGCCGGCGTTGACGATGCGGTATTCGACCTGGTAGGGACTGCCGGCCTGCAGCGCGCCCTTGGCCGCGTGACGGTGCATGCGCCGGTCCTCGGGATGGATGATGTCGGCCCAGTCGTCGGTGGTGGCCAGCATGAAGCGTTCGGCCGGGTAGCCGGAGATCTCCGCGATGGCGTCGCTGACGAAGTCGATGTGGCCGCCCGGGCGGGCACGGAACACGGCGCCCGGCACCTGGGCGACGATGGTGCGGAACTGCTCCTCGCGCCGGCCGATGTCGGCGAACAGCTGGCCGATCGCCGTGCGCATGCGCTCCATCTGGCGGCCCAGGCGCCCCAGTTCGTCGTCCACCGGCAGCGCCAGCGGGGTGTCGAAGTCGCCGCGCGCCAGCCGGTCCGAGAAACCCGTGAGCGTGCGCAGCGGCGACAGCAGGCGCCGGCGGATCAGGAGCGCGATCAGGAGCAGGGACACCGTCAACTGGGTCGCCAGCACCAGCGCGTAGTTGCGCTGCTTGGCGCGCAGGTCCTGCAGGCTGAGATGGTCGCTCATCTCGATCAGCACGTGGCCGATCGCCTGCCCGCGGACGATCACGTCGCGCTCGGCGCGGTAGATGCGTGCGCCGGGCGGAACCGGCGCATGGCGGTCGATCACTTCGGCCTGCGCCAGGTCGCGCACCGTCACGCGCACGATGGCCGGGTCACGCACGAAGGAATCGAGCAGCGAACCGGCCGCTTCCAGGTTCATGTCCCATAATGACTCCTGCACGCCGAGTGCGAGGGTGTCGGCATTGCGCTGCAGCGAATCGTTCAGGCCGCCGATTGCCGCTTCGCGTTCCTGCACGGCAATCAGGAACCAGCCGCCGGCCACGGCCGGCACGGCCAGGCCGACGAATACCACCAGCAGCAGGGCGCGGTAGATCGACCGACCGTACAGCTTGCGCAGCCGGGAAGGCAGGGCACGGAATGAAAAACGTGGCTGGAACATCGGATATCGACCTGTGCCCCGCCGCCGGCAGGGATTTACGTACGGCAATGGAATGTTCGATTATGCATGCCGGATGACCAAGAGTCATCACATTGCCCGCATTTGGCCGGATGCCCCGGCCCCGGTGTCGGCGGCGCGCGACAAGACTTGTTATGATTGAATCTTTCAGAGGAAACTATGAGCCTGTCCCTGTATTCCGCTTCGGTACCCGTATTCGAGAAGATGCTGCGCGCCCTCGCCGGGGTGCTGGAGAAAGCCGAGGCGCACGCCCAGCAGCACAAGATCGAGCCGGGCGCCCTGCTCCAGGCGCGCCTGTTCCCGGACATGTTCCCGCTGGCGGGCCAGGTCCTGATCGCGACCGATTTCGCCAAGGGCGCGAGCGCGCGCCTGGCGGGCGTGGAAGTGCCGCGCTACGACGACACCGAGCAGAGTTTCGCCGAACTGCAGCAGCGCATTACCAAGACCCTGGGCTACATCGGCAGCTTGCCGCGCGACGCGATCGACGGCGCCGGCGAACGCGCCATCACCCATGGCGCCGGCGAGCGGGCGCGCCACTTCGCGCGCGGCGACGACTACCTCACCGGCTTCGTGCTGCCGAACTTCTTCTTCCACGTGACGACCGCGTACGCGATCCTGCGGCACAATGGGGTGCCGATCGGCAAGCGCGACTACCTGGGCCTCTAATATAAAGGGATGCTCAGGTATTGCGGCGCGGGTAGCCCTGCGCCAGGATCCGCACCCACACCTTTTCCTTTTCCTCGGCGCTCATCGACACCCAGTGCGCCACCTCGACGTAGGTACGGCCGCAGCCGCGGCAGATCTCGTCGAAGGTGGTCGAGCATACCGCGACGCATGGCGTGTCCGGACGCTCGGGCACGGCGCCGTCCCGGTCAGCGCGCCGGTCCGACATCGAGCTTGTCCCAGCCTTCGTGGCCGAGCTTTTCCATGGTGTCGATATTCTTCTCGAAGATCTCGGAAGCTTCCGGGAAGGCCTCGACCGCGCGGTCGATGCTATCCTCGCGCAGCAGGTGCAGGACCGGATAAGGCGCGCGGTTGGTGTAGTTCGAAATGTCGTTCGGGTCGGTGTCGGCGAACTGGTAGTGCGGGTGGAAGCTGGCCACCTGCAGTTCGCCGTCGAGCCGCATGTCCTCGACCGCGGCATCGGCCACGTCCAGGAATTCGTTGTAGTCCTCGAAGTCGCCCAGCACGAAGGGGTGGATCAAGAGGGTCGTGTCGACCTGCTCGGCCGGGGTATCCGACAGGAATTGCAGCTCGTCCATGAGCTGCTCCAGCAGCGCTTCCGGCGTGGTCGCGGCGGAGACGACGTAGCGCACCTGCTCCTTTATATAAACCGATTTGGCGAATGGACAGAGATTCAGGCCGATGACGGCCCGTTCCAGCCAGCGGCGGGTAGCGGCGACGATCGCATCGTCGTCGGCATTCGGGTTTGCGGTACTCATGGATGACACATTTCAGGCGGTAGGCGGAAGCCGGATTGTACGCACACTTTGCGTCCCCTCATAGATTGACACCTTCCGCGAGCTAGGCTAGAAGCGGAATGGATGAGAAATCGGCGGCCCTACGGCGGGCCGGCTTCGGCGCCTTCCCGCGGCGATCAGGCACGCATCTTACGGCAATTTCCGTTTTCATGATGTCAATTTACATAAATGAACGCCGGAAATTATTTTGTAACGATGAGCCCGCATGCCTTGACTGACGCGAGCATGACTACGTACACTGCCCCCTTGACCAGTACATCCGTTCTCGGATGCAACATTGGAAAGCGATGCACGACATGATCCGCAAGACCGTAGCGACTGCCGCGCTGGCACTGCTGACCACCTCCCCGCTCAGTTCCCAGGCTGCCCATGCGATGGACAACGCACCCGTCGCTGGCGCCTTGAACGCCGCCGGAGCCTTGACCGCCCGCCCTGCCGCGCCACTGGCGCCCGGCCTGCTGAAGGTCGACGAATACAAGGAAACCGACGTCTGGGGCCGCATCCGCAGCGGCTATGCCATCCCCGACATCGACAACAGCCTGGTGACGCGCCACACCCAGGCCTACAGCGCCCGTCCCGACAGCCTCAAGCGCATCTCCGGCCGCGCCTCGCCCTACCTCTACCACATCGTCCAGGAACTGGAAAAACGCGGCATGCCGACCGAACTGGCCCTGCTGCCGGTGATCGAATCCGCCTTCAACCCGCAAGCCCTGTCGACCGCCGACGCGGCCGGCCTGTGGCAGTTCGTGCCGGGCACCGGCAGGGACTTCAACCTGAAGCAGAACATGTTCAAGGACGAGCGCCGCGGCGTGCTGGCCTCGACCGATGCGGCCCTGACCTACCTGCAGCGCCTGTACACCATGTTCGGCGACTGGCAACTGGCCCTGGCCGCCTATAACTGGGGCGAAGGCAACATCCAGCGCATCGTCAAGAAGAACCAGGCGCTCGGCAAGGGCACCGACTTCGAGAGCCTGGCCGAGCTGATGCCGGCGGAAACCCGCAACTACGTGCCCAAGCTCCAGGCGGTCAAGAACATCGTCGCCAATCCGATGCAATACAACGTGGCGCTGCCGGCGATCGACAACCAGCCCTACTTCACCGCCATCGACAAGACCAGCGACATCGACGTCGCCGTCGCGGCCCAGTTGGCCGAGATGTCGCTCGACGAGTTCCGGGCGCTCAATCCGCAGTTCAAGAAGCCTGTCATCATCGGCGGCGAAAAGACCAAGATCCTGCTGCCGAAGGAAAACGCCGAGAAGTTCCACCTGAACCTGGCCGGGTGGGGCCGCGAGCTGTCGACCTGGACCACGCACAAGATCACCAGCGCCCGCACTAGCATCAGCGCGCTGGCCTCGAAGTTCGGCACCACCCCGGAAGTCATCCGCCAGGCCAACAACATCCCGGCCAAGTCGACCGTCAAGGCCGGCTCGACCATCCTGGTGCCCAAGGTCTCGGCCTCCCAGGCCGGCGACATCGCCGAGAACATCATCGAGAACGCGGTGGTGGCCTTCGAAGCCGAACGCAGCCCGCGCGTGAAGGCCACCACCTCGCGCTACAAGGCCAAGGCGAGTACCTCGTCCAACAAGCGCATCGCACGCAACTCCTCGTCCAAGCGCAAGCAACGCTGACCAAAGCATTGATGCATCGCAAAGCCGGTGCTTAAGCCGGCCTTAAGCGCTTTTCGCAACGGCCATCCGGATGGATGGCCGCGTGCAGTTTTTCCCAATCTGATGTATGATGTCGTTTGTGCGCTGCAATAACAGGTCCGAACAGACAGGACCGCAGCGATGAACACAGCAGTACAACAAGCAGCATCGCAAGCCTTGGCGACAAACGATCGCCCTTCTTAAAAGCCCTCCCGCCCTGCGTGTCAGCATCCAGACACCGTCCCGGCGCAAAGCTTTTGTGCCGAAATTTCTTTCATTTCTGAGTCATTTCGTAGTGTTGGTTCGCGTTGCTATTTTGCGCTCGTCATTTCGATACGCGCGATCATGATTTAATTCCGAAAGTAAAAGTACACATGAGTTTTGAAGCACTAGGTTTACACGCGTCGCTCGTCAAGGCAGTTGCCACCGCCGGCTACACCAAGCCGACCCCGGTGCAGGAGCAGGCCATCCCCGCCGGCATCGCCGGTCGCGACCTGCTGGTCTCTTCGCAGACCGGTTCGGGCAAGACCGCGGCCTTCATGCTGCCGTCGCTGCACAAGCTGGCCGGCATGGAAGCCGCGCCCCAGAGCCGCACCCCGGCGCAGAACGCGCAGTCGGCGCGCGCCCGTGGCGAACGCGTCCGCTTCACCCCGGCCCAGCCGAAGATGCTGGTCCTGACCCCGACCCGCGAACTGGCACTGCAGGTGACCACCGCGACCGAACAATATACGACCGACATGCGCCGTATCCGCGCCGTGTCGATCCTGGGCGGCATGCCTTATCCGAAGCAGATGCAGCTGCTGTCGAAGAACCCGGAAATCCTGGTGGCGACCCCCGGGCGCCTGATCGACCACATGGAGTCGGGCAAGATCGACTTCTCCCAGCTCGAGATCCTGGTGCTGGACGAAGCCGACCGCATGCTGGACATGGGTTTCATCGAAGACATCGAGAAGATCGTCGCCGCCACGCCGGAAACCCGCCAGACCATGCTGTTCTCGGCCACGCTCGACGGCGTGGTGGGCAACATGGCGCGCCGCATCACCAAGGATCCGCAGACGATCCAGATCATGAGCGCCGCCAACCGCCACGAGAACATCGTGCAGAAGGTGCACTTTGTTGACGACCTGTCGCACAAGAACCGCCTGCTCGACCACCTGCTGCGTGACGAGTCGATGGACCAGGCCGTGGTGTTCACCGCCACCAAGCGCGACGCCGACATGATCGCCGACCGCCTGAACATCGCCGGCTTCGCGGCCGCCGCGCTGCACGGCGACATGCACCAGGGAGCGCGCAACCGCACCCTGGACAGCATGCGCCGCGGCCAGGTGCGCGTGCTGGTGGCGACCGACGTCGCCGCGCGCGGCATCGACGTGCCCACCATCACCCACGTGGTGAACTACGACCTGCCGAAGTTCCCGGAAGACTACGTGCACCGCATCGGCCGCACCGGCCGTGCCGGCCGCAATGGTCTCGCGATCTCGCTGGTGAACCACGCCGAGAACATGAACGTGCGCCGCATCGAGCGTTTCACCAAGCAGACCATCCCGGTCGACGTGGTGGAAGGCTTCGAGCCGAAGCGCGCCGCCCCGACCCGTTCGGCCAGCCGTCCGGGCTGGAAGCCGGGTGACGGCCGCAACGGCCACAAGCCGGGCCAGCGCAGCTTCGCCAAGCCGGGTTACGGCGCACCACGCGAAGGCGGCTACGCCGATCGCGCCCCGCGCGAAGGGGGCTATGCCCGCCCGGCGGATAGCCGCCCTGCCGAAAGCCGTTACGCCGACCGCGGTCCGCGTGAAGGCTACGGCGCGCCGCGCACCGGCGGCTACGGCGATCGTCCGCAGCGTGAAGGCGGCTACCGCCGCGACGCGGCCCCGCGCGAAGGCGCACCGACCGGCGCCCCGCGCGAAGGCGGCTACCGCGGCAACCGCCCGGAAGGCGCGCGCTATGGCGAAAAACGTGAAGGCGGCTACAACAAGTCGGCCCATCCGCGTTCGCCGGACGGCGCACGCCGCAGCTTCGGCGACTACTGATCGCTGAGAGTTTCATCCCAAGTGGCTGCCTTCGGGCAGCCATTTTTTTGGGCGCTGTCACCGTTCGCTATGGATGACTCCGATCGCAATGCGCAGTAATTGCTCCGCCGTCGTGATCCGTCCTCCATCGAGCGCCCGGCGCCATCCAAGATAGTTCGGCAAGTAGCGCGAAGCGACACCGCGGAAGCGGCTCAGCCATTGCCGGAAGCGCTGGTGGTAGGCGTTCACGTTTTGGACATGGATGGCGCCGGCAAGGCCGGGGCGTACGCGCACCCCGGCGCGCAGGTTCACCGCCTCGTGCGCAATGCCGTGCTTGCGGGCGAAACTGCGATAAGCGGCGTGCGCGTCGCTGACCAGGAGCACCTGCCGCTCGAGCCGGGGCAGCAGGTGGCGCTCCAGCTGCGCTGCCGTCAAGGCACCGCGGCCGACCACGGCATCGACGGTCTGTCCACTGCGGTCGCGCGCGACCAGAATGCAGTCGAGCTCGCGTGAGATGCCGCGCTTGCCTGCGCGCCCGCCGCGCCGGCGTGCCGGACGGTCCAGCTTGCGCGCGCCCTTTTGCGATTCCAGCATGAACATTTCGTCGGCCTCGGCAATGCCGCCCAGGCGCTGTGGCTGATCCTGCTGGGGACCTTTCAGGAAGCGGTGGCGCCAGCGAAAGGCGTTGTTGCGATGCACCCCGACTTCCTTGGCGGCGGCGCGTACCGACGTCGAGTCGAGCACGCTTGCCAGGTAATCGAGCCATTTATCTCGCAGCCGCAGCCGCGCCAGCGGTGTGCCGCTCAGGTCGTTATAGGTGCGGCCGCAGGCGCGGCAGCGGTAGCGCTGCAGGCCGTTCGCTTGCCCATGCCGGTAGTAACGTTCGCATGCGCAACTGGGGCAGCGACGCATCGCGCCGCCGATCTGGCCGATGAGGGCAATCACCTGGTCCAGCCCGGCAGCGGGATGCAGGGCGGCCAGCGTCTGCAGGCGCTGGGGCAGGTTCAGTGCAGATAGTTTGGCAAACCACTTCTTGAAATGCTGTGCGCGCATGGTCGTTCCCGTCTGTGGTGACAGGCGTTTGACCATGGAGCAGCTCAGCAGTTCGGCGCTCATCCATAGTTAAGGTTGACAGCGCCTTTTTTTGTCCGGCCAGCCGCTGCTTGCGCCGACGCGGTGCGCGAGGCGGGTGCACATGCATACGCCGACGGCATCGTATAATCGCCTCCCCGAATCCAGGAAGGTGGCCGTGCGCAAGCACATCCTCATCGTCAGCCCCGCCAGCGCGCGCGAGAACAACGGCAACTGGCAGACCGCCAGTCGCTGGGCGCGCTTCCTGCGCGCCGTCCACCGCGTCGGGATCGCCGGCGCCTGGCCGGGGCCGGACCATGGCGCCGCCCCGGACCTGATGATCGCCCTGCATGCGCGCCGCTCCGCCGCCTCGCTGGCCGCCTTCGCCGATACCCATCCCGGCCGCCCCGCGATCCTGGTGCTGACCGGGACCGACCTGTACCGCGACATCGGCATCGATCCCCTTGCACGCGCCTCGCTCGAGCGCGCCGATGCCCTGGTGCTGCTGCAAGCGGCCGGGCTGGCGCTGCTGCCGCAGCCGCTGCGCGCCAGGGCACGCATCATCTATCAGTCCGCCCCGAGCCTGCGGCCCGTCGAACGCAGCGCCGCGCCGCGCTTCGCCGACATCTGCATGGTGGGCCACCTGCGCGAGGAAAAGGATCCGCTGACCTTCATCCGCGCCGCCGCCATGGTGACGCACCCGGCCGCACGCTTGCTGCACATCGGCGGCGCGCTCGACCCCAGGCTGGGCCGGGCCGCCCTGGAGGCGCAGGCGGCCAATCCGCGCTACCGCTGGCTCGGCGCCCTGCCCCACGCGGCGGCGCGCCAGCGCCTGAAACGCTGCCGCGCGATGGCGATCGCATCAACCATGGAAGGCGGCGCCAACGTCATCATCGAGGCCGTGACCTGCGGCGTGCCGGTGCTGGCGTCCGATATCAATGGCAACCGCGGCATGCTGGGCGAGGACTACGCCGGCTACTTCGCGCCCGGCGACGCGGCCGCACTGGCCCGGCTCATCGACCGGATCATCGGCGAGCCCGACTTCGAGGCCCTCCTGCTGCGCCAGTGCGCGGCGCGCGCGCCGCTCTTCGCCCCGGCCGCCGAGCAAGCGGCGGTGCGCGACTTGGTGGATAATCTGCTCTTTCACGCGCCAGGCGCGGCCAACAACACGAAAGACCATGATGAGCACCAGCACGACTGAGCAACCGATCAAACTGACTTCGTTCTCGCACGGCGGCGGCTGCGGCTGCAAGATCGCACCCGGCGTGCTGTCCGAAATCCTGAGCAAATCCACCGGCTTCCCGGTGCCGAAAGAACTGATGGTCGGCATCGAGACGGCCGACGACGCCGCCGTCTACCGGCTCAACGACGAGCAGGCCCTGATCGCCACCACCGACTTCTTCATGCCCATCGTCGACGACCCCTTCGACTTCGGCCGCATCGCCGCGACCAACGCGATCTCGGACGTGTACGCGATGGGCGGCATGCCGATCATGGCCCTGGCCCTGGTCGGCATGCCGGTCAACAAGCTGCCGCTCGAGACCATCGGCCAGATCATCCGCGGCGGCGAGTCCATTTGCGCCGAGGCCGGCATCCCGATCGCCGGCGGCCATACCATCGACTCGGTCGAGCCGATCTACGGCCTGGTGGTGATGGGCCTGGTGCATCCCTCGAAAGTCAAGCGCAACGCCGATGCCAGAGCCGGCGACGTGCTGGTGCTCGGCAAGCCGCTGGGCGTGGGCGTGCTGTCGGCCGCGCTGAAGAAGGATGCGCTCGGCGCCGAGGGCTATGCGGCCATGATCGCCAACACCACCAAGCTGAACAAGCCCGGCCGCCTGCTGGCCGACATGCCCGGCGTGCACGCCATGACCGACGTCACCGGCTTCGGCCTGCTGGGCCACCTGCTGGAACTGGCGCGCGGCGCGCAGCTGTCTGCCACGGTGGAGATGGACAAGGTGCCGCTGCTGCCCGGCGTGCTGCAACTGGCGCAGGATGGCTTCTTCACCGGCGCTTCAGGGCGCAACTGGGACGCCTACGGCAAGGACGTGGAGCTCGCGGCAGGCATCACGCCGGCCCAGCGCGCGCTGCTGACCGACCCGCAGACGTCGGGCGGCCTCCTGGTGTCGTGCGACTCGGCCAGCGTGGACGAGGTGCTGGCGCTGTTCGCCCGCGAGGGTTTTGGCGAGGCGGCCGTGATCGGCCGCGTGGAAGCAGGCGCCCCGCGCGTCAGCGTCGCCTGAGTCGCGTTCCCAGACGCGGCTCAGGGCTGCGCCGCCTCGAAGCCGTCGGCATCGTCGATGCCGGGGTGGCCGCCCTCCCCGCCCGGCGGATAGCACACCGGCGCCGCCGCGTGCAGGGACAGTGCGACCGCGCTCAGCACCAGCAACACGAGCAACAGCACCACCAGCGCGAGCACGACCGGCAGCGGAAGAACGATAGCGATATTCTGGCTCATGGCATCTCCCGATTTCTATGAACTTGCGCACGCTTGAGCCAAGCCAAGGCGGGTGCGCAAGCTCATACTGTGCCATTGCCTTCGATAAAGAAATTGACGAACCGCAAGGGCACCCCGCGCGGCGTGAACAGCTCAGGCCGGTGGCTCCGTATGCATCGGCTCCGGCGGACGGTCGACCAGTCCGTGTCCCACGCGTTCGTACTCGGCGATCACCTGGGCGCCGAGCAGCAGCAGCGTAGCCGCGATCTCGAGGCTGAACATCACGACGATCGCGGTCGTCATCGAGCCGTATACGAGATTCACCTGCGACAGGGTCGAGAAATACCAGACCAGGATGCGCCGTGCGATTTCCCACAGCAGCGCCGCGCTGATGCCGCCCACCAGCGCATGCCATAGCGACAGGCGGCCGACCGGCATCACCAGGTAGATCGAGGTCAGCACCAGGATTTCTCCGAACAGGCCGAGCAGGTAGAGCAAGGCGCCGGAGACGCCACCCAGCGACCACTGGACGCCGAACAGCCAGATGCTTTCTTTCCCCAACACTTCGAGCGCGCCGGCCACCAGGGTGACGATCATGACGCCGACGCCCAGCGCCAGGATGTAGCAATACGGGAGCACGGCCGACACCAGGAAATGGCGGCGCCGGACCGACACCCGGTGGATGAAGATCACGCTCATCGCGTTCTCCAGCACCGTGAAGGCCAGGGAGCTGAAGAACAGCATGGTGCCGCCCAGCACCCAGGTGATCAGCTCGCGGTTCTCGAGGAAATGCGCCACTTCGTCCACGATCGGCTGCGACTGCCCCGGCACCAGCATGCCCAGGTAGCGCTCCAGGGTCTCGAGCAGTTCGGCCTGCTCGATGAAGTGGGACAGCGCCACCACCGCCAGCATCAGGAAAGGCACGATCGACAGCAGCGCGTAATACGCGACGGCGCCGGCCAGCAGCAGGCCCTGGTTGGCGCGGAAGCCCCGGATCACCTGCAGGCTGAAGTTGAGGGGGTGCGCCAGGATCCAGGCATTGGCGCGCTGGTCCAGCAGGCGCTCGCGCCAGCTCCTGCGCCGCGTCATCGGGCCAGCCTGATCCCGGTGAACTGCCAGCGCGCCCCGGCCGGGAAGAAGTTGCGGTAGCTGGCCCGCGCATGGCCCTCGGGCGTGGCGCAGGACGAGCCGCGCAGCACGTACTGGTTGACCATGAACTTGCCGTTGTATTCACCGATGGCGCCGGCGGCCGGCGCATAGCCGGGGTAAGGCGCGTAGCTGCTGCTGGTCCACTGCCAGCAGGCCCCGAACATCTGCAGCAGGCCGTCGCCCTCGGCCGCTTCCGGATGCAGGGCGCCGCCGCCGAGCGAGGCCTGGCGGGCGGCGAATTCCCACTCGGCTTCGGTCGGCAGGCGCAAGCCAGGCTCGTGCATCGCGCGCCAGCGCGCATAGGCGTCGGCCTCGTACAGCGAAACATGGGTGACCGGGCGCGCCGGGTCGAGCGCCTGCACGCCGTGCAGGGTGAATTCCTCCCAGCCGCCGTCTTCCCGGGCGATCCAGTACAGCGGGTGCGCGAGTTCGCCGCTGCACACCCGGTCCCAGCCCTCGGCCAGCCACAGGGAGGGATCGCGGTAGCCGCCGGCCTCGACGAATGCCAGGTATTCGCCATTGGTGACCAGGCGCGAAGCCAGCGCGAAAGGCGCGACATAGGTGCGGTGGCGCGGCAGTTCATTGTCGAAGCAGAATCCGGCGCCGCCGTAGCCGATCTCGGCCAGCCCGCCGTCGTACTCGATCCATGCGGTCGGTTCCGGCGCCGTGCCGGCCTCCATCTCCTGCGGCGAATAGGCCGGGTACAGCGGGTTCTGGGCCAGCAGGTGCTTGAGGTCGGTGAGCATCAGTTCCTGGTGCTGCTGCTCGTGCTGCAGCCCCAGTTCGAGCAGCGCCGCGACGCCGGGGCCGGCGCCGGATGCCAGCAGCCTGGCGATGCGCCGGTCGACGTCCTGGCGGTAGGCGCGCACTTCGTCCAGCGAGGGCCGGGTGAGCAGGCCGCGGCGCGGGCGCGGATGCTTGTCCCCGACCCCGTTGTAGTAGGAGTTGAACAGCACCCGGAAGGCCGGGTGGAAAGGCGTAAATCCCGCTTCGTGCGCTTCGAGGATGAAGGTTTCATAAAACCAGGTGGTGTGCGCCAGGTGCCACTTGACGGGGCTGGCGTCCGGCATCGACTGCGCGCAGCAATCCTCGCTCGAGAGCGGCGCGGCGATCTCGAGCGAGCGCCGGCGCACCCGGTCGAAGGCGTGCAGGAGGTCTTCGCGTTGTCCGATGCCCATCAACCGATCGCCTGTGCGTGGATCACCGCGAACCAGCGCTGCGGATCGGTCCACACGCGGGTGGCCTCGAATCCGGATCGCTCCAGCAAGGCGATCGCATCGGCCTGCTGGTACTTGTAGCTGTTCTCGGTGTGGATGCGCTCGCCCGGCTCGAACACCCGCGCGCAGGCCTTGCCGCCGCAGTTCCAGTGCACTTCTTGCCGGCGCACCGCCTCCAGGTGCATCTCGACGCGGCCGCGTTCGGGGTGGTAGAAGCCGTGATGGCGCCAGGCGCGGATGTCGAAGTCGGCCCCGACCAGGTGGTTCACGTGGCGCAGCACGTTCAGGTTGAAGGCCGCGGTGACCCCGAGGGCGTCGTCGTAGGCGGCGTCGAGGGTGGCCTTGTCCTTGGCCAGGTCGACGCCGACCAGCACGCCGCCATCGGCGCCGCACTGGGCGCGCAGGCGGCCGAGAAAAGCCAGGGCCTCTTCAGGGGTGAAGTTGCCGATCGAGGAGCCGGGGTAGAAGAACAGGCGGCGCGCGGCGCGCACCTGCGGGGGCAGCTCGAAGCGGCTGGAAAAATCCATGCCCAGCGCTTCCATGTCGATGTGCGGGAAGCGCTGGCGCAGGCGCTCGAGGGCCTCGCACAGGAAGCTGGCCGAGATGTCGACCGCCACGTACTGGGCGGGGTTCAAGAGCGGAAACAGCGAGGCGGCCTTGGCGCAGTTGCCCGCGCCCAGGTCGACCAGGGTGGTCCCGGTGCCGGCCACGCGGGCGATCTCGGCGCCGTGGCGAGCGAAGATGGCGGCCTCGGTGCGGGTCGGATAATACTCGGGCAGTTCGCAGATGGCCTCGAACAGTTTCGAGCCGAGCGCGTCGTAGAGGAACTTGGGCGAGATCCAGGCGCCAGGGGCCTGGAGACCGGCATGCAACTCGTCCGCCACATGGGCATTGGCGGCGCGCGGGCGGTCTTGCGTGCAGGAGATGTGCATAAGCGTTATCATTCGTGCCGCCACACCGCCGGATGCGCCATGGCATAGGGTTGAGTTGCTGTTTTTACCATAATAGCGGATTCCCGATTTTCGCCGCTTCCCGCAGCCGTGCTGCCGTGACGTCCCCGGTTCACCACTTCCAATACTTAATAAGAATGCCAACCATGACTTCGTTCTCGTCTTCGCGTGTCCTGAAAACCATGTTCGCCGCCGCTACGGCAGGCCTGATGTTTGCTGCCGCCGGCGGCGCCTATGCCCAGAACACGCCGGGTGTGCTGCGCGTCTCGGCCATTCCCGACGAGGCGCCGACCGAGCTGCAGCGCAAGTTCGAGCCGCTGGGCAAGTACCTGGCCAAGGCGACCGGCCTGAAGGTCGAGTTCACGCCGGTGACCGACTACGCCGCCTCGGTCGAAGGCCTGATCAACCGCAAGATCGACATGGTCTGGTTCGGCGGTTTCACCTTCGTGCAGGCGAACGTGCGCAGCAAAGGCCAGGTGGTGCCGCTGGTGCAGCGCGCCGAGGACGAAAAGTTCCGCTCGGTCTTCATCACCACCAAGCCGGACATCAACAAACTCGAAGACCTGAAAGGCAAGACCCTGTCCTTCGGTTCGGAATCGTCGACCTCGGGCCACCTGATGCCGCGCTCCTTCCTGCTCGGCGCCAAGGTCAACCCGGACACCGACCTGAAGCGAGTCGCCTTCTCCGGCGCGCACGACGCCACCGTGGCCGCGGTCGCGGGCGGCAAGGTCGATGCCGGCGCGCTCAACATCTCGGTGTGGGATAAACTCGTGGAAACCAAGAAGGTCGACCCCAAGGTGGTGCGCGTGTTCTACACCACCCCCGGCTACTACGATTACAACTGGACCGTGCGCAGCGACATGAGCCCGGCCCTGCAGAAGAAGATCACCGACGCCTTCCTGGCGCTGGACGCCTCGACCCCGGAAGGCAAGCAGATCCTGGACCTGCAGCGCGCCACCAAGTTCATCCCGACCAAGACCGCGAACTACCAGGCGATCGAAGCGGCCGCGCGCAACGCCGGCCTGCTGAAGTAATCCGGGAGCACTGCAAGGTAGAACCAGCGCGATGACTTTCCGGCTCGAGAAACTCACGGTACGCCACTTGGGGGCGGCGGCGCAGGCGAGCGCCGCCCTGCATGAACTCGACCTGGACGTCGCGCCCGGCGAGCAGCTGGCCCTGATCGGCCCTTCGGGGGCCGGCAAGACCACCCTGCTCGCCACCCTCGCCTGCGCCCACCGCCCGGCACAGGGCGGCTTCTCCGTGTTCGGGCAAGACCCCTGGGCCTTGCCGCAAGCGGCCCGGCACCGCCTGCGCGCGCGCCTGTTCCTGGCGCCGCAGACCCCGCCGCTGCCGCCGCGCCCGCGGGTGGTCACCGCGGTGCTGGCCGCGCGCCTGCCCCACATGAGCCTGTGGCAAGCCTTTGCCTCCCTGGCGCGCCCGAGCGACCCGATTGCTGCCCATGCGGCGCTGGCGCGCTTCGGCCTGGGCGACAAGCTGTATGCGCGCGTCGACCGCCTGTCGGGCGGCGAACGCCAGCGCTGCGGCCTGGCGCGCCTGCTGCTCTCGAGCGCCGAAGCCTTCCTGGTCGACGAGCCGATTTCCGCGCTCGACCCGGCGCTGGCCCGTCACACCCTGGCCACGCTGCAGCAGGAAGCGAGCGCGCGCAAGGCCACGCTGGTGTGCAGCCTGCACCAGGTCGAGATGGCGCGCGCCCACTTCCCGCGCCTGGTCGGGCTGCGCGCCGGGCGCATCGTGTTCGATGCCGCAACCTCCGCGGTGAGCGACGCCATGATCGCCGCCCTGTACGAGAACGAGGCTGTCGAGGCGCATCCGCCGCACCCGCTCGAGTCGCCCGAGCGGATCGCCGTCGGCGCCTGCTTCTGATGAACGCTGCCCATCCGGACCCGGCCTGGCGCGGCCGCGTCAGCGCGACCCTGGTCTGCCTGCTGCTGCTGTGGCCGATGCTGGCGGCGAGCGAATTCAAGCCCTGGCTGCTGTTCGACCCGCAAAGCCTGGCCGCGGCCGGGCATTTCCTGTCCGACTTCCTGCGCCCTTCGCTCGAGGGCGAGTTCCTGGCCATGGTGCTGCGCGAGACCTGGCAGACGGTGGCGATCGCCACCGCCGGCCTCTCCCTGGCCCTGCTGGGCGCGATCCCGGCCACGGTCCTGATCAGCGAGCGCCTGTCGGTTTCGCGCCTCGGCACCGGGCGCATGCATCCGCTGGCTGCCTTGGTGCGCCAGCTGCTGCGCTGGGTGCTGGTGCTGCTGCGCAGCGTGCCGGAACTGGTGTGGGCGCTGCTGTTCGTGCGCATCGTCGGCCTCGGGCCGACCGCCGGGGTGCTGGCCATCGCCCTGGCCTATTCCGGCATGCTGGCCAAGGTCTATGCCGAGATCCTCGAATCCTCGAGCGCCCACGCCACCGACATCCTGCTGGCCAACGGCAGCGGGCGCCTCCCCGCGCTGCTGTACGGCGCCCTGCCGGAATCGAGCGCCGAACTGGTGTCCTACACCGTCTACCGCTGGGAATGCGCGATCCGCGGCTCGGCGGTGATGGGTTTCGTCGGCGCCGGCGGCCTGGGCCAGCGCATGGAGGAGTCGACCAAGATGATGGCGGGCGGCGAAGTGTCGACCATCTTGATCATGTTCGTGCTGCTGGTGGCGCTGGCCGACCTGGTCTCCAAACTGCTGCGCCGGAGGCTGGGATGAAGCCCCGGCTGCCGCCGCCGCCGCCGCGGAACTGGGGCACCCCGGCGCTGTTGCTGGCGCTGGCCGCCCTGGTGGTGGCGAGCTTCGCCTCGCTGCCGCTGCAATGGTCGGCCTTCTTCACGCCCGAGGCGCTGGCGTCCAGCGCGGAATTCCTGGCCGGCTTCACGCCGCCCGAGACCGCCCGGCCCTTTCTCATGAAAACCGCCGCGGCGCTCTGGGAGACGCTGGCGATGTCCCTGGTCGGCACGCTGCTGGCGGTGGCCGGCGGCATGCTGCTGGCCCTGCCCGCCGCCGGCCGGCTCGGCCGGGGCCTGCGCGGCCTGACCCGCGTGCTGCTGAACATCCTGCGTTCGATCCCGGAACTGGTGTGGGCCGCGCTGCTGCTGGTCGCGGCCGGCCTCGGCCCCTTCGCCGGCACCCTGGCGCTGGCCGCACACACCAGCGGCGTGCTGGGACGCCTGTTCGCGGACGCCCTGGAGAACGTCGAGCCGCTGCCGGAAGCGAGCCTGCGCACCAACGGCGCCGCGCCCCTTGCCGCCTTCCTGTACGCTACGCTGCCGCAGGCCCTGCCGCAGATGCTGTCGTATACCCTGTACCGCTGGGAGAACAACATCCGCGCCGCCGCCGTGCTGGGCGTGGTCGGCGCCGGGGGGCTGGGGCAGATGCTGAAGTACCATTTATCGCTGTTCCAGATGCAGAGCGCGGCCACGGTCGTGATCGCGATGCTGCTGCTGGTGGCCAGCGTGGACGCCCTCAGCTTCGCGCTGCGCCGTGCCCTGACCCGTTAATGCCAAACACAGGATCGCCATGCTCGTCCTCGACAACCTGACCAAATCCTACGGCGAGCGCACCGTGCTCTCCAGGCTGTCGCATGCGTTTCGTCCGGGCGAGTTCGTGGCCATCATGGGCGAGTCCGGGGTCGGCAAGTCGACCCTGCTGAACATCATCGCGGGCCTGGACGCGCCCAGTGAAGGCCAGGTGATCGTGGACGGCACGCCGATGTCGGCGCTCGACGACGCGGCGGCGACCCGCCTGCGCCGCACCCGCATGGGCTTCATCTTCCAGGCCTTCCACGTGCTCCCGCACCTGACGCTGCGCCAGAACGTGGCGCTGCCGCTGCTGCTGAACCGCGCACCCGACACCCGCGCCGACGAGATGCTGGCCGCGGTCGGGCTGGCCGGGCGCGGCCACGACTTCCCGCGCCAGCTGTCCGGGGGCGAACTGCAGCGCGTGGCGATCGCCCGCGCCCTGGTGCACCGCCCCGCCCTGCTGCTGGCCGACGAACCGACCGGCAACCTCGACCCCGAGACCGCCGGCGGCATCCTCGAGCTGCTGCGCCGCGAAACCCGGGCGAACGGCGCCGGGGCCATCATGGTTACCCACTCCCACGCCGCGGCCGCCATGGCCGACCAGGTCCTGTTGCTGACACGTTCCGGATTGAAATTAGCTTAAATTCCGCGAAGAAAGACCCATGTTACGGCCTGTTACGTTCAATTCGTAAATCGCGTGCAGCGCAATCGTAGTAATATCACAACGACCCCACCACATAAGTAGTGACAAAAGGGGGTTATTTCCAGAACAAGCCGATCTGTCCCGAATTATCGTTTTTATATTCGGAGAAGCACCATGAGCGTACGACAGAAAAAACAGGAAATGCTCGCCGCGATGCACCGGGCCCGCGCCCTGGAGCCGTCGAGCTTCGTGCCCAACAAGCTGCTCGACACCCTGATCGAGCGCATGCAGCTGAAGAATGATGCCGAGCTGTGCCGCGTGCTCGAGGTCCAGCCCCCGATCATCAGCAAGATCCGCCACCGCAAGCTCAACGTCGGCGCCACGATCCTGCTGCGCATGCACGAGAAATCGAACATCCCGATCCGCGAACTCAAGGAACTCACCAGCGCCTCGGTCCACTGAGGCGCGCCGGCGCCGGCCGCTTCGCGATCCGTCAGCGCAGGACGCCGCTACGGAGCAGCCGGGGGCCGCCCGGTCTTGAGTTGCGGGAGCGCCGCCAGCACCGACTTGAGCGTGGCGACGTCGACCTGGCCCAGCAGGGCCACGCCGATGCGCAGCAGCTCGCTCTTCTTGACGTCGATGCCGGCGCGCAGGCAGGCTTGCTTGACTTCGGCAAGCACGGCGTATTCCTGCTCGGGCATGGTGAAGCTGTCGCGCACCAGCACCGGGCGCGCGGTGTCGGCCCCGCGGACGGCCGCCGGCGCTGCGGCCTTGCGCGGGGCGCGTTTCGCCGCTGGCGCGGCCAGCGACTTCGCCGCCGCCTTGACGGCGGCCTTGACGGCCGGTTTGGCGGCTTTCGCCGGCGCGGCCTTCACGGCGGGCTCCCTGGCGGCGGGTTTCGCGGCAGGCTTCGCTGCCTTGGCGGGCGCGGCCTTCGTCCGGGCGCTTCCCTTGGCTGCCGCCGTGACGGCAGCGGACTTCCTGGGCATTACTGACTCCATCGTTCAACAAGCTAAACAATATAGTCGATTTGCCCGTGGAGCGCCAACGTGAGAATGGCGCTCAGTTCGGGTATGAACCTCATGCGCGCCACTGGCGCCCATGACTTCCGGCGAAGGCCCGCTGCTGTCCGGGATAATCGCTAACGCTACATTAATAGAGGTTCAGGGAAACGGTGGCGGTGTAAAAGTAGCCAACAAGCAAACTTTATCCCGGACGGCAGTGGGCGAAGGCCGGCATCCAGGTTCGGCGTACGCTATCGAAGCGCTCATCCTGGGCTCCGGCCTTCGCCGGAGCGACGTTTTTTCTGCTGACTGAACGGGGTGACATCCGGGCGCCCCTGTCCCGGCGACGCTCGCACGCCGGCGAAACTAGGTATCGGCAGCCGCGGCCACCGCCTGGCTGACCCGGTTGCGCCCAGCCTGCTTGGCCGCGCGCAGGGCGTCGTCGGCGCGCTGGAACAGGGTCACGGTACTGTCTTCGGGACGGATCACGGTGACGCCGAAGCTGGCCGTCATGGCGATCATCGCGCGCTCGCTCTTGACCGGGGAACTGGCGATCGCGGCGCGGATGCGCTCGGCCACCAGAACCGCTTCGTCGAGCTGGGTGCGCGGCAGCAGGATCGCGAACTCGACGCCCACCAGGCGCCCCACCAGGTCGGAATCGCGCAACTGGCGCTTGCACAGTTCCACCACGTGGCGCAGCACGGCGTCGCCGGCCGGGTGGCCGTAGCCGTCGTTGACGCGCTTGAACTGGTCGAGGTCGAGCACCACCAGCGCGGTCGGCAGCCCGGGGCGGCGCGCCAGCGCCATCCAGGGCGCCAGCGCATTGAAGAAGCCGCGCCGGTTCGGCACGTCGGTGAGCGGATCCACCACCTCGAGTCGGGCCAGCTCGCGCCCGGCCCGCTCGCGCCCCAGCAGCAGCACGCCGAAGGCGTTGGCCAGCATCAGGAGATACAGCGCGGCGCTGGAAAACTGGCGCAGCAGCTCGCTCGAGAGCCAGCGCCAGCCGCCTGGCAGCAGCAGCACCGACAGCCCGCGCGCCGCCACCAGGAGCGCCAGCACGGCGGTCACCAGGGCCAGGAAGCGCTGCAGCAGGCTGGCCTGGCGCCAGCCGGCGGCCAGCGCCGCTGCGCCGTTCAGGTACAGGGCGCCGAGCAGCAGCGAGGCGGCCAGGCTGCGCAAGCCCTGCTCGTCGACCAGGTAGCAGAGAAGAAAGACCAGGATCGCCAGGCCGCCCGCCAGCAGCGTCGGACGGCGCCAGCCGTCGTGGCCGGCCTCCTGCCAGGACGCGCCGCCCTCGATGGCGACCCCGGCGAACAGCAGCGCATAGCCGCCGGGCAGCGCCAGCGCCTCGGGCACGATGCCGGCCCCGCCCAGCGCCAGCAGGGTCCAGGCGCCGGCCTGCACCTGTTTCGACAAGCCCCAGGCGCTCAGTGCGGATTGCCCGAAACCCTGGCGCACTGGGCCATGGTCGAAGAAGGTCAGCAGCGCGCACAGGGCCAGGTTGCCCAGGGCCAGCACCAGCACCATCGTGGTCGCGTCCAGGTTCGTCATGTGTCGGTTCTACTGTCAGTATTCGTGTTCGACCAGGGTGGTGCCGTCGCCGACCCTGCTGGCCCAGGCGCGGCTGAAATAGTCCTGCTCCTGCGCGGTCGGGGGCGCGTGCCAGAACACGATCAGGGTGCCCTTGTGGTCGTGCAACTGGGTCAGCTTGTCGACGAAACCGGGGTTGCCGGCGCTGTCGGCCAGGGCCATCGCATAGCCGTACACGCGCTGCAGGCGTTCGAGCCGGTCGGGCTCGGTCTGGGCATTGGTGGCGGTGATCGAAGGATGGTCCAGGAACATGGGCGTCGGTCTTGGTTCGGGTGGTCAGCTTATCAGAAAGCGATGCCGCAGAACAAGCCGCCTTGCCGCGCCCCGGGGCTGCCCTATACTGGCGCCATGTCCGCTTCGCCCGACCAGCCGCCCGCCCTCCCCCCGCCGATCGTCACCACCCGGGGCGACCGCCGCACGCTGGAGTTCACCCCGGGCGACATCCAGAGCGAGATGCGGTTGTCGCGCCCCTACGCGCTGGTGCTGCCGTACGCGCGCGCCATGATGTGCTTCGCCCTGCTGGCGCCGCGCCCGCGCCATATCCTGATGGTGGGCCTGGGAGGCGGCTCGCTGGCGAAGTTCTGCCATCGCCATTTTCCCCGGGCCCGCATCACGGTGCTCGAAGTACGCGCCGACGTGATCGCGCTGCGCGCGCAGTTCGGCGTTCCTCCCGACGATGCGCGCCTGCGCGTGCTGCATTGCGACGCGGCCGACTGGCTGGCGCGGGCCGGCGCCGCCGGGGCCGAGGCGTGCGGCGACGTGGACGTGCTGCTGGTCGACGGCTTCGACGCCGCCGGCCTGCCCGCGGCGCTCACCAGCGCCAGCTTCTATGCGCATTGCCGGCGCGCGCTGCGTCCCGGCGGCGTGCTGGCGGCGAACATCTTCACCTACGATCCCGGCTATGTGACAGCGGTGCAACGCCTGCAGGCCGCGTTCGACGGCCATGCCTGCTGGCTGTCCGGTATCGCCGGGAACAACCAGATCCTGTTCGCGCAAGTCCCCGCCCACCCGGGCGCCGCGCCCGGCAAGGCCCTGCGCCTGCTGCGCGACACGCTGCGCAACCGCGGCTGCGGGGTGGGTCTCGCCAACCGCCTGCTGGCGCGCCTGGTCCTTGCCTGGCTGTCATGGCGGCGCCATCCGGATTGAGGCCGGAGGGCGCCGGCATGGCGTGCTTGCGACATTTCGTTTGCCGAAAACTGTCCGGATGTGACACACTTCACGTATTGATGCCTAATGGCAAGCCTTTAGGCATCTTGTGCTCGTCTTTTTCACGGACCTTCTGGACACATCCATGGCGCCTCGCCTGCCCCTGTCGTTGACGCTCGCGGCAGCCCTCACGCTCGGGGGCGGCCTGGCCGCATCCGGCGCCCTGTTCCTGGGGGTGAGCCACCTCGAGTACGACAACATGGCGCTCGCCTTTGCCCAGCGCGCCGACGAGCGCGTGGCGGCCGTGCGCCAGGGCATCGACCAGGCGGTCGAGGTGCTGACCGTGACCAACCAGCTGTTCGCGCGCGGCGAGCCGGTCAGCCGCGAGCATTTCCGCGACTTCACCGCCGCCCTGCTGCAGCGCCACCGCTATATCCAGGCCTTCAATGTCCACCGCACGGTGCCGGGCGAGCAGCGCGCGCAGGTCGAACGCGAGCTGCAGCGGATCCGCCCGGGCACCGTGTTCACCGAGCTGCAGGCCCAGGGCCTGGTGCCGGCCCCGCAGCGTGCGCGCTACCACATCGTCGATTTCATCGAGCCGATGGCCGGCAACGAACGCGCCTTCGGCCTGAACGTCGCCGAGAACGTGCAGGTGATGAGCGCGCTCGCGCTCGCGCGCGGCGACGGCCGCGCCGCCGCCACCGATCTGTTCCAGCTGGCCCAGGACGAGCACAGGCAGCCGGCCTTCAGCCTGGTCATGCCGGTGCTCGACCGCGACGGCGTGCTGGCCGGCGACACCGCGGTCGTCATCCGCGGCCCGGAACTGGTGCGCGCCTCGCTGGCCGCCACCGGCCTGCTCGACCCGCGCGACGCCACCGGCGAGATCTTCGTGTCGGTCTACGCGGGCGACCGGGCCGGCCCGGCCAACCTCTTGTTTTCCACCGGCGACACCAGCAAGCCCAAGGACGGCTGGCTGGCCGGCCTCGTCGCGCCCGGCCAGAGCGGCCATGCCAGCAAGCTGCTGCGCATCGCCGGCAAGTCCTGGCGCATCGAAGTGGCCAGCGCGCCGCGCCCCTTCCTGCATGACCACATGGCCTCGACCGCGCTGCTGGTGGGCGGCATCCTGATGACCCTGCTCGGCACCGCCTTCGTGCAGGCGTCGGGCCAGCGCGCGCGCAAGGTCCAGCAACTGGTGCGCCAGCGCACCGCCGACCTGCGCCGCACCAACCGCCGCCTGGTCGAGGACATGGCGGCGCGCGAGCGCGCCGAGCGCGCCCTGCAGCAGAGCGAGCAGCGCTTCCGCCAACTGGTGTCGATGTCCTCGGACTGGTACTGGGAACAGGACCGCGACCTGCGCTTCACCATGGTCACCGGCGGCTTCACCGAGAAGGCCGGCGTGGCCGTCGAAAAGGTGCTCGGCAAGACGCGCTGGGAGTATGTGCCTGCGCTGCTCGAGACCGAGGCCGGGCGCGCCCACATCGCCCAGGTGAAGGCGCACGAACCCTTCGCCAACCTCGAGTACAAGGTCGTCGACGAGCACGGCGACACCCGCTGGTTCTGCGTCAACGGCCAGCCGATGTTCGACGAGCACGGCGAGCTGCTGGGCTACCGCGGCACCGGCAGCGACATCACCGAACGCAAGCTCACCGAGCAGCGCGTGCACCACGTGGCCCAGCACGACGTGCTCACCGGCCTGCCCAACCGCTCGCTGCTGCAGGACCGCCTCGGCCAGGCGATCGCCTATGCCAACCGCAGCGGCCGCCCGATGTGGGTGATGCTGATCGACCTCGACCGCTTCAAGTTCGTCAACGACTCGATGGGCCACAAGGCCGGCGACGTGCTCCTGATGACGGTGGCGGCGCGCCTGACCGGCTCGCTGCGCGACACCGACACCGTGGCGCGCCTGTCGGGCGACGAATTCGTCGTGATCCTGTCGGAGCACCACGACGAGCCGCTCTCGCCCGAGATCGTGCAGCGCGTGATGGATTCGGTGGCCCAGCCGGTCATGCTCGGCACCAAGGAATTCTTCGTCACCTGCTCGATCGGGGTGGCGGTCTACCCGAGCGAAGGCACGCCGGCCGACAGCCTGATCGAGCACGCCGACATCGCGATGTACAGCGCCAAGAAGATGGGGCGCAACAACTTCCAGTTCTATACGCCGGCCATGAACGAGGAGTCGCTGGAGCGGGTGCGCATCGAAGGCGCGCTGCGCAATGCGCTGGAGCGCAACGAATTCGTGCTGCACTACCAGCCGCAGGTCGACCTCAAGACCGGCCAGATCGTGGGCATGGAAGCGCTGATCCGCTGGAAGCATCCGGAACTGGGCATGGTGCCGCCGAGCCGCTTCATCGGCATCGCCGAGGAGACCGGCCTGATCGTCCAGATC
The DNA here is from genome assembly GCF_046293535.1 of Massilia sp. NCBI lineage: Bacteria > Pseudomonadati > Pseudomonadota > Betaproteobacteria > Burkholderiales > Oxalobacteraceae > Massilia > Massilia sp. The sequence continues at coordinate 57,885 of NZ_JBKBOV010000024.1, forward strand.
GGCGCCTGGGTGATGCGCACCGCCTGCGCCCAGAACAAGGCCTGGCAGGATGCGGGCCTGGGCCGGCTGCGCGTGGCGGTCAACCTGTCGGCGCGCCAGTTCGGCGCCGCCGACCTGGTCGCGAACCTGGAATCGGTGCTGCTTGACACCATGCTGGACCCGGACTGCCTCGAGATCGAGCTGACCGAAAGCCTGTTCATGAGCGACGTGACCCCGGCCGTGGAACTGCTGCACCGCATGAAGTCGCTGGGCGTGAACCTCTCGATCGACGACTTCGGCACCGGCTACTCGAGCCTGTCCTACCTGTCGCGCTTCCCGATCGACGTGCTCAAGATCGACCGCTCCTTCGTCGCCGACATCACCCACGACGCCAACGACGCCGCGATCGTCACCTCGATCATCGCGCTGGCCCACAACCTGAAACTGGCCGTGATCGCCGAGGGCGTCGAAACGGCCGAGCAACTCGACTACCTGCGCAGCCACGGCTGCGATGAAATGCAGGGCTACTTCTTCAGCAAGCCGCTGGCGGCCGAGGAATTCGAGCAGTTGCTCATCCAGCGCAAGGCCCTGCCCCCGCCGCGCCACGCACAGGCCGACACTATGCCGGAAGATGCGCCGGACAGTGTCGCGGCTTGATCTAGCACAAGTTTCCTATCGTCATTAATCGGATAAGCTGCTCAAAGGCTATTTATTTGTAGCCTAAACAACATTGTTGGCCTTAGAATAGCCGTGTCTCTTTAGCAACCTCAGACAGAACGGATATCCATCATGATGAATGACACCGGCGAGCTGATTCCGGTTGCCAATGCGGCGGACAATGCCGGCAGCGTACGCCGCCAGCGCACCGACATCCGCACCCGCGACCTGATCAACCAGGCCGTGGCTTCGATTCCCACCCTTGGTCTGCAGCGCGCCGCCGAGTTCCTGGCGACCATGAACGTGCCGGCCGAGGTGGCCGTGCGGGTGCTGGTATACCCCAACCGCCGCCGCATCAACTGAGCGGCGGCGTTGGCGCCTAGCGCCGCTGCTGTTGCTGGCGCGCGATGTCTTCGAGCGATTCGCGGCCCTTGTCCGTCAGCGCATAGCCGCCGCCGTCGAGCGGGGCGATGTGCGACTTGAGGCTCAGGAAGCGGAGCACGTCGGCGTCGAGCGCGGCCTGCGGGTCCTCCGCCAGCGCGCCCAGCGATTTGATGCAGCGGCGCAGGAACAGCACCTGCTGCCCCTTCTCGGTCAGCACGATACGCCCGTCGCGGGTGTATTCGAGCATCTTCAATCCCGACAGGCGCTTGGCGTTGCGCCCCACGCAGGCACCCGCCGTGTCGCGCTTCACACCGCGGCGTACCAGTTCAAGGGCGTCGTATTCGTCCGTCGTCAGTTGTTCGTTCTTCATTCTGTCATCTATTCGGCCAGGGCGCGCCATGGTAACCGGCGCGCCGGCCGAGGGCAAGCATCAACGCAGCGCCCGGAAGGCCAGCCAGCCCAGGCCGGCACTGGCGGCGACGCCGAGCGCCAGCGCCAGGCGCGCCGCGCGCGAGTAATACAGCGGGCCGCGGCCCAGGTAGATGGTGTTGTACAGGGTACGGCCCATGGTCTCCTCCGGCATCGTGCAGTGGTGGCTGTGTGATCGGTTTGTGTTCTGTTTGTTCTATACCGTCGATCCATTATAGGCAGGCAAACATGTCGGCAACATGACATGGATCGGACGCCGGCGGGCCGGACCGATGCTGCACTGCGGCGTCCCGCGCGCCGAGACCGAAGTGGCCCTGTTAGGATCATCCTGTCGAACAACCTATTGGAGCGCACCATGAGCAACGCAACCCGCCAAGTCGATCCTGCGGCGAAAGGTCCCAACGTGCTGCACGAATCCGACATCGGCAGCGGTGAGAAATCCCCAGGAGAACTGGAAACCGAAGAAATGATCCGCCAGATTCCGCCGCTGCCGCCCTCGGGCAGCCAGGGCCCGACCGCAAGCCAGGACAAGCCGCGCAACTGAACCTCCGCCGGCCTGCACGGCCGGCATATTCCCGCGATGCGCGGGCGCTCGCAGAAATGCATGATGTGATGGTAGGGAACTCGTGGGGGAGCACTTGCCCTGACGGTCGGGCGCACCGGAATCCGGTTGACCGGGGTGGACAGGTTCACGGTCTTTGCAAGCGCGGCCGGCCGGCCGTACAGGTCCGGCCGGCTTCAGGCCGCGCGCGCGCCCCGGGCCGGGCCGGGCCGGGCACCGGAATCAGGCGGCGCGGATCGGCGGCTCGGGGAAGCGCGGCTCCTCGACCGGCGCATTGACCGGATCGGGGACGTCGTCCGGTACCGGCGGGCGCGGATCGGGCGTCGGCATCGGATCCGGCACGTCCGGTTCCGGGGTACTGTGGGCATGCACGGGGGATGATCCGTGCAGCTTGTTTTCTTGAGCAAGCATGGTCATGGTCAGCCTCTGGATGTCGCGGGCTCGCCCGCGGGTGAAGTCCACCAGGCGGCGCATGTCGTGCGCGCCGCCTGGTGGACACGGGTGTCGATCAGCGTTGATGCTTCTGCTTGGCGCCGCCGCCGGCGCCCTCGCCCTTGCCGGCCTTGACGTTCGACATGTGATCGTGGCTGCTTTTCTGCGTGTTCTGGCCCGCGCGCTGCTTGGCCATGTCTTCCTCGGACATGTTGTCCGACTGCTTGTTGGTCTGGCTGCCGCCGGATTTCGATTGGCTCATCGCACTCCTCCTTGTGACGTGGTTGGCTTTGGATGCAGCCTAGCATGGATGGCGAAGCCGGGTTTTCAATCGTGCGCTATAGTGAATGCTCAACCGTTTCCTCGCCGCCCATGAAACTTCGTCCCCTCCTGTACGCCGCCCTGTTCGCAGGCGGCATCCACGGCGCATCCGCCGCCACGCCCATGAAGCTGGCCGACTACCTGGCCCTGAGCGGACCCGCGCCCACCACCCGCATTCCCTACGGCGCCGCGCCCTCGCAGTACGCCGAACTGTTCCTGCCCGCCGGCAGCGGTCCCTTCCCGGTCGCGGTGCTGGTGCACGGCGGCTGCTGGACCAGCAAGTTCGGCGGCATCACCCAGCTGCGCAACATGGCGGGGGCGCTGGCGGCGCGCGGGATCGCGGTCTGGAACGTCGAATACCGGCGCAGCGACGAAGCGGGCGGCGGCTATCCCGGCACCTACCAGGACATGCACGCGGCGCTCGAACTGCTGGCGGCCCAGGCCGGGCGCTACCCGCTCGACCTGCAGCGCCTGGTCGCGGTCGGCCATTCGGCCGGCGGCCAGCTGGTGCAGTGGATGGCCGGGCGCGGGCGCATCCCGGTCGGCAGTCCGCTGCATCGCCCCGAGACCCTGAAGGTGCCGGCGGTGGTCAGCCTGGGCGGCCTGGCCGACCTGCGCAACGAGGCTGCCTTGATCAAGTCCAGCTGCGGCCGCGACACCGCCGAGCTGGCGGGCAGCCCCGGCCCGGGCCGGCCGGACGTCTTCGTGGACACCAATGCGGCGGAACTCATGCCCAACGGCAGCCGCACCTGGCTGGTCACGGGCGAACTCGACACGATCTCGCCGCCGCGCGTGGCGCACGACTACGCGGCGCGGGCGCGCAAGGCTGGCGATCGCGCCGAGGTGGTGATCCTGCCGGGCGCCAGCCATTACGACGAAGTGGCGGCCACGTCCCACGCCTGGCCGCAGGTAGCGGAAGTCATCGAGCGCGCCCTGGGCCGCCCTCAGCCTTAGGATGCAAGGACCATGATCCGATCCGCCGCACACCTCGCCGCGTGCGACACGCCACCGCTCAGGTGCAGGCTGCCGGTGCTACGATCATTGGCGACCGCACTATTTTTTTGCTCCTTGCCGGCACAGGCCATCCCTCCGCCGCCACATCAACCCCGCTTGCTGCGTGAAGCGAGAATGACTGCGACGGTTCAATTGATCGAGGCAAGCAATGGCACCGTCACGAAGATCAGCAAGCTCTGTGAGGTCAGCGGCAAGATTCCCGTCTACGCCGACGAGGGCAACGCCGCCTCGGTCCACGCTCGGGACATCGCGGGCTGCAGCATGATGTGGAAGGGTGAGAACTTGCCTGTGCAGGTGCAGGGAGCAAAAGCCATGACGACATCCGGGGGCACTTATGCAGCGGCGAGTGTGACGGTCGTCCCGCCGGATGCCGTCCCACTGTGTTCGATCTGTGGCCCGCAGCCCCTGGCCGATTCCCGCGCGCACATCCGGGTCAGCGGCGCGCCCAAGACGGTGATGTTCAGCCTGGTCTCGAACCACGTCTCCCTATTGAACGCCAAGCCCACTGTCTGGCTCGAAGCGGAAGTGAGGATCGACGACTGAGAACCGGAGGCGCGTGCGCCCTCAGTCGTTCCAGGCGATGCGGCGCGCCACCGGCGCCTCGAGCACCAGCGCGCTGCGCGCCACCGCCACGCAGGGCAGGATGTAGCCCTCGCGCTTCTCGTCGAAGGACAGCCCCGGCCACTCGATGCGGTGTGCGGCCTCGCCGCTGCGCACCCGGCAGATGCAGGTACGGCAGGTGCCGTTGCGGCAGGAATTGGGCAGCTCGATGCCGGCCGCTTCAAAAGCGCCGAGGATGCTGGTGTCCTCGTCCGCCTCGCAGGCGAAGCCGCTGGGCTCGAGCACGATGGTGTGGGTAGGCATGCCGCGATTGTAGCGCGCCCCGGCCGGCAGGCGGCCGCGGCTGCTTGAGTTCGTTCTCGCACAGACCCGGCACGGGCGCCGGCCTACCCTGAGGTTTCCGAAAGCAAGCATTGCAGGAAACCAAAATGAGCAAATCGAACGCCCTCCCCCTTCTCGTCGCTGCCCTGCTGGGCACGCTCCCCCTGGCCCATGCACAGCAAGCGGCGCCCGCTCCCGCACCTGCCCAGCAACAGCCGGCGCCACAGCAACAGCAACAAACGCCGGGCGCTACCGGACAGGCGCCCGTCCAGGCCGGCGCGCCGGTGGACCCGGCCACCGCGAAAAAGGCCGAATTCGAACGCAACCTGCGCGCCCAGGTCCTGCTGGACCGCGCCAACCTGTCGCCCGGCGAGATCGACGGCGCCTACGGCTCCAACATGCGCCAGGCCTTGAGCACCTTCCAGTCCCTGCGCAAGCTGCCGGTGACCGGCAAGCTCGATGCCGCCACCTGGGAGGCGCTGAATACCGATAATAGCCCGCACCTGGTCACCTACACCCTGGTCGAGGCCGACGTGGCCGGCCCCTTCCGCCCGGTGCCGGACGACATGATGGAAAAGGCCAAGCTGCCCGAGCTGGGCTACGCCAGCGTGCTCGAAGGCCTGGGCGAAAAATTCCACGCCAAGCCGGCCATGCTGGAACGCCTGAATCCGGGCAAGGACTTCAGCCGCGCCGGCGAGCAGATCGTCGTCCCCAACGTCCACGGCAAGCAGCCGCTGCCCAAGGCCGCGAAAGTGGTGGTCAAGGAAGGACCGAAGGTGCTGCAGCTGTACGATGCCAACGGCGGCCTGATCGCGCAATACCCGGTCTCGACCGGCAGTTCCAACGATCCGCTGCCGATCGGTACCTGGAAGATCAACGGCGTGCACGCCAACCCGACCTACCATTACAACCCGAAGCTGTTCTGGGACGCCGAGCCGGGCGACAAGAAAGCCAAGGTCGCACCGGGACCGAACAACCCGGTCGGCGTGGTCTGGATCGACCTCTCCAAGGAGCACTACGGCATCCACGGCACGCCGGTGCCGGGCCACGTCGGCAAGACCGAGTCGCACGGCTGCATCCGCCTGACCAACTGGAGCGCCGCCGAAGTGGCGGGCGCGGTCAGCGCGGGCCTGGAAGTGGTGCTGGAGAGCTGATTGGATTAATCCCCAACGGAGGACGACATGAGATGGCTGATGACCTTTCTGCTCGGCGTGCTGGTCGGCGCCGGTGGCTTGTTCGTGATGTTGCGCGCCGTGCCCGACGAGCCGGCGCCGAGCGTGGCGGCGGCGCCGGCGGCCGGCGTGCCGGCGGCCCAGATCGATCCGCAATTGCCGGGTCCGCCGAGCATCCAGGCCGACCTGAGCGAATTCGACCTGCCGCTGCGTCCGCCCTCCCCCGCGGTGTCCGCTACCGGCCCGCAGTCGCCGGCCGACGCGGTAGCAAGCGCCGTCCACGGCAAGCTGCTGGTGCCAGTGCAGGGCATCAAGGCGGCCAATCTCAGCGACACCTACGACCAGCCGCGCGGCACCCAGCGCCACCATGAAGCGCTCGACATCATGGCGCCGAAAGGCACGCCGGTACTGGCAGCCGCCGACGGCAAGGTGGCCAAGCTGTTCACGAGCAAACCCGGCGGCACCACCTTGTACCAGTTCGACCCCAGCGAGAAGTACGCGTATTACTACGCCCACCTGGACCGCTACGCCGACGGCATCCAGGAAGGCATGATTGTCAAGCGCGGCGATGTGATCGGCTATGTGGGCGTGACCGGCAATTCCGACCCGAACGCGCCGCACCTGCATTTCGCGGTGTTCGAGCTCACGCCCGAGAAGCTGTGGTGGAAAGGGACGCCCCTGAATCCCCTCCCCCTGATGAGCGACGCACAAACGCTCGCGGCTCAGTAAGGCGTGGCGACCGCCCCCGGTTCGTCCACGTCCGCGCCGACGTTGATGGCGGCGTAGGCGCGCTGCACCGCCACCGACTCGCGGCTGTCCTTGCCGTACAGCTCCTCGGCCGCCTCGATCATCTTGGCGCGCGCATCGGCGTAGTTGGTCGAGGACGTAAACTTGGTGGTGTTCGCATGGAACCAGATGCGGAAGGCCTTGTCCATGCCGATCCCGGTCATCGCGTTCGGCTGCTTCACCAGGTACTTGCTGTAGTGGTCGCCCGCACTGTCCGCCTTCGAGCCGCGCGACAGGAAGTAGAACATGCGGTTGTTCGGCCCGCTGCTGTAGTGCACGTCGAGGCGGCGCAGCGAGGTGCTCCAGGCGTCCGGGCTGCTGCCGTCCTTGCTCGGGCGGACCATCCAGCGCAGCGGCGTGGCGTTGCGGCTGATTTCCGTGCCCAGTTGCCAGTCGTTGCCCTCTTCCGGAAACTTGTCGCCCTTGCCGCCGGCGCGCGCATAGGCTTCCACCACCTCGCCCGAGATGTCCGAGCTCGATTCGTTCAGGCCGCCCGATTCGCCGCTGTAGATCAGGTCCGACGTCGATGCGGTGATGCCATGCCCCATTTCGTGGCCGACCACGTCGATCGCCCCCAGGCTGGTGAAATAGGTGCCGTCGCCGATGAACATGCACTTGCAGGTGTCGCTGTAGTAGGCGTTGTCGTAGCCGCGGTTGACATGGGCGGCGATATAGGTGGCGGTGTTCTTGCCGTCGAGCGACAGCCAGCCCAGCACGTTCTTGTGGGCGTCGTAGGTGTTCATCAGGCCCCACATCGCGTTCACCGCCGCGGTCTGGCCGTTCGGCCCGGTCGTGCTGCCGCCCTCGAACTGCTTGCCGTCGCCCCAGACGTTGGTGGCATTGGTGTAGACCTTGCCGGCGCTGCTGCCGTTGTTGGCGTTGGTGACCGCCATCGCCCCGAAGGCGCCGCCCTTGCCGCGTTCCGGGTCGAGCATCTGGTAGACGCCGTTGCTCAAGGTCGTGCTGAGCGGGACTTCGCCGTTGTACTGGCTCTTGCCCACGCCGATCACGGTCTGCACCATGCTCCATTGGTCGAGGATGGCGCCGTCCCTGGCACTGACGATGCTGTCGTGGTAGACCGGCTGGTCGCCCACGCGCAGGCGGGTGCGCACCAGGTAGGCCAGTTCATAGCGCTCGACCACGTCCTGCACGTCGAGGGCGTTCAGCTCCGCTTCTTCCTTGGCGCCCGTGCCCACCACGCGCTGCATGCGCATCACCGGATAGATCAGCAGTTCGGCAGTCGGCTTGGCCACCGTCACCGGATTCTGCCCGAAGGCGGGCGCGAGCGAGGCCATGGCCGCCGCGATCGCCGCCCGGCTGTTGATCTGTGGCTGGACGCTGAAGCTCGCGGTGAGCGCGCCGAGGCGGTTGCCGCTGCCGGTGCCGAGGTGCTGGCGCCGCTCGGACGCCGACTCGGACACGATCCTGAGCGACTTGTCGAGCACCACCACGGAGTCGGAACCGAACACGCGCAAGCCCTTCCAGGTGTGGGCCGCGCGCAGGATCTGGGTGCCGTTAGCGCCCGGATGCTGGGATGTGATGCGGTAATGGTGGTCGGCATCCAGTCCCTTGGCCTGGCGCTGCGCCGCCAGCTGGGCCAGCAGCGCGGACTTCAGCTTGGGGCTCAGGGTCGTGGGCGGGCTCATCATCGGCGCCGCATGCAGCTGCGGCGCCGGCGGCAGGAACAGCAGGGCGGCGCCGAGCAGCGCTGCCGGGAAGGTGGTGTGCGTTCTCAATCTCGTCCCCCGTGGTGAAAAACGCGGTCCTGGGATGGACCGCCCACCGGACAGTTTGGACGAGCTCGGTAGGGAAAGATTTGCTTGAGCGCAACGCTCAAGCAAAGAGGCAGAGCTTAGAAACTGCGGTTCCAGCTCAGCGCCAAGGTACGGCCGCGCCCAGCGTAGGTGGCGTTGACGTCCACGCTTGATGCGGACTGCGAGTAATAGCCGACGTACTGCTTGTCGAACAGGTTCTCCACGCTCAGGCCGAAGCGGCCATAGGCGCTGTCCCAGGTGACGGCGGTATCGACCAGGGTATAGCCCTTGAAGTGCTCTTCCAGGTTGCTGGTGCCGACGCGGCGGCCGATGTTGATGTCGCGGTCGCGCAGGTGGGTGGCCTGCAGGCGCAGCTGGGCGTTCGGCTGGAACTTCCAGTTGGCGCCCAGCACCGACTTGTCCGGCCCCTGGGAACGGGCGCCCAGGTCGAGGTCCATTGGCGCTCCCTGCGTGGCGGCGGTCTTGCCATCGAGGGTGGCCCAGGTGCCGAACACGCTCCAGTCCTGGTTCGGACGCCACTCGGCATTCGCCTCCCAACCCTTGACCGTGGTCGGCACGCGCTCGACCAGGCCGATGCCGCTTGACGTAATCCGGATCACGCTGCCGAGTTTCGAACGCGAATCGTAGCGCGACAGGCCGAACTGGCCGTGCTTGCCGCGCCAGTTGATGCCGACCTCGTTGTTGCGGGTGACGATGGGCTGCAGGCTGATCAGGTTCGACACCGACTGGTTCGGCACCGACACGCCGCGCAGCACCAGGCCGGCGTCCGGCAGGCCGAAGCCTTCCGAGCTGCCGGCAAAGGCCGACCAGCCGGGGGCGAAGCGCCACACGGCACCGATGTTCTTGACCGCCTTCGAGAACTCGGCCGAGCCGCCTTCCACCCGGCGGCTGCCGTAGGCGGCCAGCGTGGTGTAGGTGTCGACATCGAGCTTGGCGTCTTCAAAGCGCACGCCGCCGCGCACCGTCACCGGGCCGAACTCGTATTCGAGCTGGGTGAAGGGGGCCAGCGAACGGAACTTCAGCTCCGGCACCCAGGTCCGGCCGGTTCCTGCCAGGCGCTGCTGCGGATTGTCCTGCAGCCAGTCGAGGCCGGCCGTGAGTTCCAGGCCTTCTACCAGCAGGTCCGGACGCACCCAGGTGATGCGCGAGCCGCGCTTGTCGGTCACGACCTGCGACTGGTCCCACAGGCTGCCGACGGGAGCAATCGCCCGGTCCTGGAAGGTGGAGGTGTTGGTGGCGCCGTACAGGGCGGAGAATTCGTGGCCGAACAGTTGCACGGTCAGGTAGCCGCCGCCGAGGTCGTTGTGGCGGTAGTCGAGGCTGGCGCTGCGCACCTTGTTACGCGGCGGCATGCCGATCGGCGTACCGGGCACCGAACTGGTCGGCAGCCCCTGGGCCAGGTTGCCGGGCACGCTGCGGTAGTCGCCGTCGCCGGCCAGGTCGAAGCGGTTCAGGGTGAGCTGCAGGCGCTGGTCGCCGAAGTTCCTGCCCATCTTCAGGAACAGGTCGTTGCCGTGCGAATCCATGGTGTCGCCCTGCACCGCGTCCACGCCCAGGCGGCGCCCGCTGCCGTCGTAGCCCATGCCGCGGCGCTGCACGCTGGCATAGGCCAGCATGTCGAAGTCGCCCGACTTGTGGCTGACGGTCAAGCCGGTCTTCCAGTCCAGGCTGTCGGACTCGAACTGGCTGGCCAAGCGCGTGTTGACGGTATAGGTCGTGCCCTCGACGCGCGGGGTCTTGCTGATGTAGTTGATGATGCCGCCGGTCGCGCCCATGCCCTGCATGGCCGAGGCGCCGTTGATGACTTCGATGCGCTCGATGATGGCGCTGTCGGCGAAATAACCTTCGCGCATGCCGGCGCGCAGCGGGTTCGATTGCGGGATGCCGTCGAACAGGATCAGCGGCTGGCGGCCGCGCAGCGATTCGCCGGTGGAGGTCATCTTCTGGCGGCTCGGCGCATAGCCCGGCACGTAGGTCGCGAGCGCCTGCGAAGGATCGTCGGCGATCAGGTACTGGGTGGACAGTTCCTGCTGGGTGATGACCGATACCGCACCGGGGATCTTGTCGACGGCCTTGGCCGTGCGGGTGGCGGTGACGACCACCGAGGCCAGGTCTTCTTCCTGCTGCGCCGCCTCCTGGGCGCCGGCATGGGAGACGACCATCAGCATGCATGCGCTGGCGACGGCGGCGGAAATCGTTTTGAGCGAATTGTTCTTATTCATGGATATGCAATACGCTTACTCAGCAGGAATGTTCGAAATGATAATCGTTATCATGTAATGACGCAAGATCGAGAATAATTCTCATTTCGGTTATCATTCCGGACATGAAACCGCTCATCCGCACCGTTCACCTCTGGGCCGGCCTGATTTTCGGCACCATCCTGGTCCTGCAAGGGCTTACCGGCACCGTCATCGGCTGGCGCCATGAACTCGATGCCTGGCTCAATCCGGGATTGCTGCGGGTGGCGCCACCGGCGGGTGCGATTGCCGGCAGCGAAGTCCGCCCTGCCCCGGCCCAGGTGGCGGCGGTGATGGCGCAGCTGGTGGAGACGCCAGGCTATGGGCGGCCCGACACCCTGTTCCTGCCGGAAGTGCATGGGGACGTTTATGTGGCCTGGTACCGGCCGGAGAAGCCGGAATCCAGCTGGACCCAGGGCGTGACGCGCCAGGTCATGGTCGACCCGGCCACGCTGGCGATCCTGGGCGAGCGCAACTGGGGTGAAGCCGGCCTGTCGCGGCCGCTCCTGATGCCGACCCTGTTCCACCTGCACCGCTACCTGATGGCGGGCGATGCGGGCAAGCTCGTCATCGCGGTGCAGGGCGTGGCCCTGCTGGTGCTGGCCTTGACGGGCATCGTGGTGTGGTGGCCGAAGATGACGCTGTCGGCCTTCTGGCATGCGATCTCGGTGCGCCGCGGCAGCAATTGGCCCAAGTTCAACTTCCAGTTGCACCGCGCGGCCGGCTTCTACGTGGCGCCGGTGCTGCTGGTGCTGGCCTTCTCGGGGGTGTATTTCAACGCGCCGGACTGGGTGACGCCGGCCATCCGCCTGGCCGGGCCAGTGAGCAAGAACGACAAGCCGCTGAACGCCAGTCCATCGGCAGGGCCGCGCATCGACGCCGGCGCCGCGATGGCGGCCGCGCAGGCGCGCTACCCGCAGGGCCGGGTGTCGCGCATCGGCATCCCGGCCAAGCCGGAGCAGCCTTACGAGGTGCGGGTGCGCCAGCCGGGCGAACTGCGCCACGGCGCGGGCGCCACCCGGGTGAGCGTGGATGCGGGCAGCGGCGCGATCCTGCGCGCCATCGATCCGCTCACGGCGCGCGGCGGCGACTGGGTCGTCAGCACCTTGTATCCACTGCATACCGGCGAAGCGTTCGGCGTGGCCGGGCGCATCCTCATCAGCGTGGTGGGCCTGACCCCGCTGCTGTTCTTCATCACCGGCCTGGTGGTCTGGATCAAGTTCCGCCGCAAGCCGGCCAAGCGCCAGGCACCGGCCGCAGCCGCGGCGCCGCGCCGTGCGCCGGCCCCGGTGAAGACCGAGGCGTCACCGGTACTGAACGACCCACGCTACGGTTGAGCGCAAGCAGCAGGCCCACCCGGCCCTGCTGCCCCTGCTCGCCGCAGTGTTCAAGACTCAGCGGTAGTAACGCTCGCCGTAACGGTCGCCCTCGTAGCGGCTGCGCTCGTAGCGATCATCGTCACGGTCGCGCCGCTTCATCAGGTAGACGGCCGTACCCACCACGGCGGCGGTGATCGCCACCTTCTTGGCCAGTCCGGCCGGGTTGTGCTGCATCTCGGCCTTGATGCCCATCTCGCCCAGCACGTTCGGGACCTTTCCGTGCGCCAGGTCGTCGGCGATGCCTTCGACCATGTTGACGCGGTCGGCCAGCAGCAGGAGCAGCCAGTGGCGGATGTCGTTCTCGCTGGCCTTGAAGGCGAGGCGCCGGATCATGCCCGACAGGCCCGAAGGCGGCTGCACGGTGCCGAACACCTGGGTGATGCCGGGGCGCTCGCTCGAGACAAGAATTTCCACCTTCTCCTGTTGCTGCGGCGGGTCGCCTTCGGGCTGGTTGATGAAGCGCGGCGGTGTGCGTTCCATCGGCACGCCGGGGCGGTTCTTGTGGTCGAGGTCGGCGCCCCAGCCCTGGATGTGCTGCAGTTCCTGGCGCGACGGCCGGCGCGGGGCGATGTGGCCCTGGCCCGGGTGCTGCTGCAGGTGGCCATGCTCGTGATCGTGGCCGTGGGCGTGCTCGTGATGCTGGTGTTCTTTCATGTCGCTACGTGGTTCCATGGTCGCTCCTCAATGCTGTACGCTGGCCGAGACCGCCTTCACCTGGTTGGCGTTCGGCGGGATCAGGATGGTCTTGATGCAGTTGTCGAGCTTGCCCGAGAAGATGTGATAGGCGTCCGACACCTCTTCCAGCGGCACCCGGTGGGTGATGATTTCCTTGGGATTCAGTCGCCCGGCGCGGATGTGCTCGATCAGGCGCGGCAGGTGGCGCTTGACGCTGGCCTGGTTCATGCGCAGGGTCAGGCCCTTGTTCAGGGCATTGCCGATCGGAACGAAGTTGAAGGTCGGGCCGTAGACGCCGACGATCGACACGTTGCCGCCCTTGCGCACCGAGTTGATGCACCAGTGCAGCGCCGTGGCCGAGCCGGCCTGCATCATGGTGTAGCGCCCGGTGAGCGACTGCATCGCATTGCCCGAGGCTTCGCACCCGACCGCGTCGATGCAGACGTCGGCGCCCATCCAGTCAGTCATCTTCTTGATGTGCTCGGCCATGTCGCGCACTTCCTTGAAGTTGACCACCTCGCACTGGGCGTAGCGTTTGACGAATTCGAGCCGGTACTCGACGTGGTCGACCACGATCACGCGCCCCGCCCCCATCAGCCAGGCCGACTTGGCGGCGAAGATGCCGACCGGGCCGGCGCCGAACACGACCACCGTGTCGCCTTCCTGGATGTCGCCCATTTCCGCCGCCTGGTAGCCGGTCGGCACCGCGTCGGTGAGCAGCACGGCGTCGTCGTCGTGGATGTCGTCGGGGATGACCATGGGGCCGACGTCGGCCATCGGCACCCGCACCAGCTCGGCCTGGCCGCCGTCGTAGCCGCCGGCCGTGTGCGAGTAGCCGTAGATGGAACCGACCGCGGTGGACTGCGCGTTCATGTTGTGGCAATTGCCGAACAGTTCGCGGTCGCAGAAGAAGCAGGAACCGCAGAACACGTTGAAGGGCACCAGCACCTTGTCGCCGACTTTCAGGTGCTGCACACCGGAGCCGACCTCTTCCACAACGCCGATGAACTCGTGGCCGAAGGTGTGGCCGACACGGGTGTCGGGCACCAGGCCATGGTACAGGTGCAGGTCCGAGCCGCAGATGCAGGACCGGGTGACGCGCACGATGGCGTCGCCCGGGTGCTCGATGACGGGGTCGGGCTTGTGATCGGCGCGGACGCGGTAGGGCCCGCGGTAGTTCATTGCCAGCATAACTCCTCCTCGATGGTTGTTCGCAACGGGATACAAAGCGCCCGCCGGCTCGGCGGGCTTGTGCAAGCACCTTATGTCAAAACACCAAGGATTTCGATACGCGCACGGAAACGAACGGGGCGTTTTGACGGGCTTTGACGCCTGGATGGAGCTCGACGGGCGCTAGTCCTACAGAAGGGACCTACAGCTGGCGCGCCTCGAAAGTGTTGCACTGCTCGACGCTGCCGCTCTCCAGGCCGCGCGTGAACCAGCGTACCCGCTGGGCCGAACTGCCGTGAGTAAACGAATCCGGCACCACCGTGCCGCGCGACTGGCGCTGCAGGGCGTCGTCGCCGATGGCGGTGGCCGCCGCCAGGGCCGCCTCGACGTCGCCGGGCTCGATGACCTGCTTGCGCTGGTTGGCCCACACGCCGGCGAAGCAGTCGGCCTGCAACTCGAGCCGCACCGACAAACGGTTGCCCTCGGTTTCGGACATGCTGCGCTGCGCGGTGTGGACCTGGTCGGAAATGCCGAGCAGGTTCTGGACATGGTGGCCGACCTCGTGCGCGATGACGTAGGCCTGCGCGAATTCGCCAGCGACCTGGAAGCGCTGTTCCATCAGGCGGAAGAAGCTCAGGTCGATGTAGACCTGGCGGTCTGCCGGACAATAGAAGGGACCGGTGGCGCTGCGCCCCGTGCCGCAGGCGGTGGGTGTGGCACCCTCGAACAGGACCAGCCGGGCCGGCTGGTACTGCGCCCCCTGCTCCGCGAACAGCTTGGCCCAGGCATCCTCGGTCGATCCCAGCGCCGCGCGCACGAACTGGGTTTCGCGGTCGTTCGCCGGCGCCCCCTGCGGTCCTTGCGGTCCCTGCTGCACCGCCACCGGCCCACCGCCGCCGCCGAGGAAGACGCTCGGATCGATGCCGAAGAACACGCTGCCGATCAGGGCGACGACCAGCGTGCCGATGCCCACGGTCTTGCCGCCGAAGCCGAATCCCCCGCCGCCACCGCGGCGGTCCTCCACGTTATCGCTCTGGCGTTCGCCTTCCCATTTCATGCTGCTCTCCTCATGCGGCGCTCAGCGCCCCTGCTGGCGCTTCAAGCCGCAGCTGTCGGCGCGTTCGCGTGCATCCTTCAGGCGAAATTCCTCTTCGAGCGGCGCCAGCCCGCTGCGCGCCTCGTCATGCAAGGCGCGCTCGTGGCGTTCGCGGGCGACTTCACGTTCCACGCGGCCGAGCGGCCCTTCGACTCCGTCCCTGTTCGCCATGTTCCCCTCCTGTGATGGGCCAAGCGGCCAAGCCGCCCCGTATGATCGAGTATGGACATCCCTAGCGTATTGCACTGTTCGCATGTTCACATATGAGCGGCAATTTCCACTCACCAAGCTCACGGACAGCGTTAGCTGGCGCACAGCGCCACCGCCTACGGTATGCGACGCTGCAGGACATGACAAGTCCACACGCCCAAGCCCTCGTCGCCGTCGGCCGCTACCTGCGCGAGCACGACTACCGTTTCATCACGGTCACCCCATCCACGCACCGCCGCATCAACCGCCGTCCCGGCAATGAACGCGCGCAGGATCTGCGCGGCATCTTCGGCTGGAGCCGGCCCTTCGCCCCGGAGGACGTGGCGCCCGAACTGCTGGCGCTGATGCGCGAGGCCGGCATCGTCGCGCTAGATGGCGCCCTGCTGCGCTCGACGCTGCGCGCTTCGACCCTGGGAGACATGCTGGTGTTCCATTCGGCCTACCCGACCATCGATGACGATGCGGTGTTCTTCGGGCCGGACACCTACCGCTTCGTCGGCACCATGGGACGCGCCTTTCCCTGGCTCGGTTCGGGTCCCGTGCGGGCGCTCGACATCGGCTGCGGCGGCGGCGCCGGCGCGCTGGCGATCGCGCGCCAGTTCCCGCACGCCGAGGTGGTCGGCGCCGACATCAATACACGCGCGCTGGCGCTGACGGTGGTGAATGCCCGGCTGGCCGAACTGCCGAACCTGCATGCCTGCCACAGCAACCTGTTCGACAGCCTGGATGGCGACTTCGACCTGATCGTCTCGAACCCGCCCTATGTGCTCGACCCGAGCGAACTGCCCTACCGCCACGGCGGCGGCATGCGCGGCGCCGAACTGTCGGTGCGCATCGTCAGGGAAAGCCTGGGGCGGCTGCGCAAGGGCGGCAACCTGATGCTGTACACGGGAGTCGCCATCACCGGACCGGTCGACGAGTTCCTGGAAGCGGTGCGCCCCGACCTGGAGGCCGAATGCGACCACTGGAGCTACGAGGAACTGGACCCGGACATCTTCGGCGGCCAACTGGGGGAACCCGGCTACGAGGACGCCGAACGGATCGCGGCGGTGTGGCTGCACGCGATCCGGCGATAGCTTCCTGGAGCGCCTAACAAAACCCCGAGGGCAAGGCGCATCGTCGAAGACAGTACGTTAGTACGGCGAGACGATGCAACGCAGCCATCGGGGGAATTGTTAGGCGTACATGGACGCCCCCGGTTTGCCAAGCGCTCAATTCGTAACAGCGTAAAGGTAAAGATTGCACCCGTACATTCGGACTTTATCTACGACGATTTGTCGCGGTCCCTGATGG